>NZ_CAXHZL010000004.1:0-267288 GCF_964022235.1 uncultured Limimaricola sp.
TGTAGCTCAGTTGGTTAGAGTACCGGCCTGTCACGCCGGGGGTCGCGGGTTCGAGCCCCGTCAACCGCGCCATTAGATTGCCATGATGGCCCCGTCGCTCCTTCGAGCGCGGGGCCGTCTGCGTTTCTGGCCCTTGAGTGTGGCTCCAACCGATGCCGGTGGGCCCGAGTATTCCAAGAGCAAAGTTGCCCCACACCCGTCCAAGAAGGGCGGCACGGGCCATGAGCGCCGCCCTTGGGCCACTTTACTCCTCAAATACTCATGCTCTCCGGCCGGCCATCCGTGCCGTCGGCCAAGGCCCCGGGCGCTCAGCCCCGCTCGGACAGTGCCGCCAGCACCCGCGCCCAGCTGCGGATGCCCTTGTGAAAGCTGCGCAGGTCGTACTTCTCGTTCGGGCTGTGGATCAGGTCGTCGTCATTGGCAAAGCCGATGAGCATCGAATCCATGCCCAGCTCGGTCTTGAAATACCCCGCGATCGGAATCGAGCCGCCCGCGCCCACGAAGGCCGCCGGCTTCGGCCATTCGGCGCTCAGCGCCTTGCGCGCCGTCTCGAAGGCCGGGTCGTCGGTGGACATGACGCTGGCCGGTGCGGCGCCGTGGCCATGGAACTCGACCGTGCAATCGGGCGGCAGCAACTCCTGCACATGCGCGCGAAACGCCTCGCGGATGGCTATAGGGTCCTGCTGGCCGACAAGCCGGAAGCTGATCTTGGCGCTGGCCTGCGACGGCAGCACCGTCTTGAAGCCCGCCCCCGCATAGCCGCCCGAGATGCCGTTGATCTCGCAGGTCGGGCGCGCCCAGATCATTTCGAGCGCGGTGCGGTCCGCCTCGCCCGCCGGATGGCTCAGGCCGACACCGCCGAGAAACGCGCCTTCGTCGAAGCCCAGACCCTCCCACTGCGCACGCAGTTCGGGCGTGATCTCGGGCACACCGTCGTAGAACCCGGGCAGGGTGACGCGGCCATGGTCGTCGTGCAGCGCCGCTATGATCCGCGCCAGCACCTTGATCGGGTTCACTGCCGGGCCGCCGTAGGACCCCGAATGCAGGTCGCGGTCGGGGCCGGTAATGATGATCTCCTCGCCCACGAGGCCGCGCAGCATGGTGGTGATCGCGGGGGTGTCGCGGTCGAACAGCCCGGTGTCGCAGATCAGCGCGAGGTCGGCCTTCAGCTCAGAGGCATGCTCGCGCAGGAACGGCACCAGCGACGGCGAGCCCGATTCTTCCTCGCCCTCGAACAGGATCGAGACACGGGCGGGCAGGGCGCCATGCACCGCCACCCAGGCGCGGCAGGCCTCGAGGAAGGTCATCAACTGGCCCTTGTCGTCCGAGGCGCCGCGCCCGCGGATCACGGGGCCATCTGGCGTGTCCTCGACCGAGGGTTCGAAGGGCGGCGTCTTCCACAGGCCGAGCGGATCGGCGGGCTGCACGTCGTAATGGCCATAGAACAACAGATGCGGGCCGCCGGTGTCCTTATCGCCCATGCCGCCCGTGACCATCGGATGGCCGGGGGTGTCGCGCACCGCCGCGTCGTCAAAGCCGATGGAGCGCAGATCCTCGACCAGCCATTCGGCGGCGGCGCGGCAATCGGCACGATGCGCGGGGTCGGTTGAGATCGAGGGGATGCGGAGCAGCCGCAACAGTCGCCCGGTAGCGGCCTCGAGATCGGCGTCGATGCGGGCGAGAACGGGGTCGAGTGTCATCAGAGCTCCTGCTATGCTTGCGGCGAAGGGTGACCGCACGCGGCGGCCCTGTCCAGCATCGTGGCGATCTTGCGTCCCTTGCATGGCCAATCTGCGGCCGCGTGGCAAATTGTAGCGTGTTGTCCGCAGGCTCCAGCGTCTATAGGGGACCGGACGGCCAACCGCCGGGGCGATCTGCCCCGTCAGACGAAGAAGGGAAGCATGCCCGTGGATTATCAAGCAGGGCTCGACGCCGCCATCGGCAGGCTCCACAGCGAGGGCCGCTACCGCACCTTCATCGACATCTCCCGGCACAAGGGCCAGTTTCCGCATGCCACATGGCACAAGCCGGATGGCACAGAGGCCCCGGTGACCGTCTGGTGCGGCAACGACTATCTCGGCATGGGCCAGCACCCCGCCGTGCTCGGCGCGATGCACGAGGCGCTCGACGCCGTGGGCGCGGGCTCGGGCGGCACGCGCAACATCTCGGGCACCACGATCTACCACAAGCGGCTCGAAGCCGAGTTGGCCGATCTGCATGGCAAGGAAGCGGCGCTGCTGTTTACCTCTGCCTACATCGCCAACGACGCGACGCTGTCGACGCTGCCGCGGCTGTTTCCCGGTCTGATCATCTATTCCGACGCGCTCAATCACGCCTCGATGATCGAGGGCGTGCGCCGCAACGGCGGCGCCAAGCGGATCTTCCGGCACAATGATCTCGCGCATCTGCGGGAGCTTCTGGAAGCCGACGATCCGGCCGCGCCCAAGCTCATCGCGTTCGAGTCCGTCTATTCGATGGACGGCGATTTCGGCCCGATTGCCGAGATCTGCGACTTGGCCGAAGAATTCGGTGCGCTGACCTATCTCGACGAGGTGCACGCGGTCGGCATGTACGGCCCGCGCGGCGGTGGCGTGTCCGAGCGCGATCGGCTGGCGCACCGGGTCGACCTGATCAACGGCACGCTCGGCAAGGCCTACGGCGTCATGGGGGGCTATGTCGCGGCCTCGGCCAAGATGTGCGATGCGGTGCGCTCCTATGCGCCGGGCTTCATCTTCACGACGTCGCTGCCGCCGACCGTGGCGGCGGGGGGCGCCGCGAGCGTCGCGCATCTCAAGACTGATCAACTTCTGCGCGAGCAGCACCAGACACAGGCGAAGATCCTCAAGACGCGCCTGCGCGCTCTGGGCCTTCCGATCATCGACCACGGCAGCCACATCATCCCGCTGATCGTCGGCGATCCGGTGCATACCAAGCTGCTTTCCGACATGCTGCTTGCCGATTACGGCATCTACGTGCAGCCGATCAACTTTCCGACCGTGCCGCGTGGCACCGAGCGGCTGCGCTTTACGCCGTCGCCCGTGCACGGTGCGCGTGAGATGGACGCATTGGTGCGCGCACTTGATGCGCTCTGGTCGCATTGTGCGCTGAATCGCGCCGAATTGACTGGATGATGAGATCTACCCGTGCGGGTGGCTCGCCCACATGCTAAGGTGAACCCCAAGGCCTTTCGGGAGTTGTGCACAAGACAGCCCTGGATTGCCACCGGGGGCGGGCAGAGACGGGAACACCGATATGATCGGGCGGAGCTTCAGGCGCGCTGGCGCCGCACAGGAGGTCGAGGCCAAGGGCTTTGACGCTTTCGAGCTTCGGCTTGGCGACCTCATGCGTGGCGAACGTGCGACTCTCGGCAAAAGCCTGCTCGACGTACAACGCGAACTCAAGATCAAGGCGGCTTATATCGCCGCGATCGAGAATTCCGATTCCACCGCTTTCGACACCCCGGGTTTCATCGCAGGCTACGTGCGCTCTTATGCGCGCTATCTCGGCATGAGCCCCGACACCGCCTATGAAACCTTCTGCCGCGAGTCGGGGTTCACCACTGCGCATGGCATGTCGGCGGCCGCCTCGACGGTGCGCGCCTCGCGCGCCACGCAAAGCACCAGTCTCGGCAAGGATATTTTCGCCGACTCCACCACGCCCTTTCTGCCGCCGGCCGAGCGTATTCTAGCGGGCTTCGAGCCCCGGGCACTGGGCTCCGTGGTCGTGCTGCTCGCGCTAATGGGTGGGCTTGGCTACGGTGGCTGGTCGATCCTGCAAGAAGTGCAGAAGGTGCGTCTTTCCCCCGTGGAGCAGACTCCGATGATCCTCGCGCAGGTCGATCCGCTTGCCGGTGGCGGCCGCGCCGAGGCCAACGACGCCGCCGCGGCCGAGACGCTGATGCTTGCCTCCGCGGCACCCGACGCTCTGGATCGCCTCTATCGCCCCCAAGCGCTCGACGTGCCGGTGATGACCCCGCGCGACGGCCCGATCGCGGCGCTGGTCACCACGCCGCGCCGCCCCGGTCAGGACGCGCAGGTCTCCTTGGCCGGTCTCGAAGACGCGACGCCGCCGCAACAACCTGTCATGGGGCCGAGCCCGATGCTTGCCGCCCTCGATGCCAATCCCGAGCCGAGCATTGCCATCCCCGATATCGAACTGGCTCTCGCCGAGGCCGGTGTCGAAACCCCCAGCG
Organism: uncultured Limimaricola sp.; assembly: GCF_964022235.1. NCBI lineage: Bacteria > Pseudomonadati > Pseudomonadota > Alphaproteobacteria > Rhodobacterales > Paracoccaceae > Limimaricola > uncultured Limimaricola sp. The sequence goes on from NZ_CAXHZL010000004.1 coordinate 4,193, forward strand.
TGCGCGTGACCGAAGACCCCGCGCCGACGCTCAGCATGGTCGCGGTGCGCCCGGCTTGGGTGCGCGTGAAATCGGCCGATGGCACGACGCTCTTTGAAGGCATCATGAACGCCGGCGACGAATTCGAAGTGCCTTCGCTCGAACAAGCGCCGACGCTGCGCATCGGCGAATCCGGGGCCGTCTATTTCGCCATGAACGGTCAGCATTATGGCCCCGTGGGCGATGCCGGCACCGTGACCTCGAACCTGGCCTTGTCGGTGGACAATCTGACCGCCACCTATCAGGTTGCCGACCTGCAGAGCGATTCCGATCTTGCCAAGCTGGTTCGAGTGGCAGAGGTCGCGACCACAGAATGATGCCGCGCCGGTCCTGACCCCGCGGCCCGATCCGCGAGAGGTTTTCCATGTCCCTTCACGCCCACCGTCCTTGGCGCGAGATCCTGCGTCGTCCATCGCGTCAGATCATGGTGGGCCGTGTTCCCGTGGGCGGCGATGCGCCGATCTCGGTGCAGACGATGACCAACACCGACACCACGGACGTGCGGGCCACGCTGGACCAGATCATCCGTGCCGCCGATGCCGGTGCCGACATCGTGCGCGTTTCGACCCCCGACGAGGACAGCACCCGCGCGCTGCGGGAGATCTGCGCCGAAAGTCCGGTGCCGATCGTCGCGGACATCCATTTTCACTACAAGCGCGCCATCGAGGCTGCCGAGGCGGGGGCAGCCTGCCTGCGGATCAATCCGGGCAACATTGGCGATGCCAAGCGCGTGGCCGAAGTGGTGCGCGCGGCCAAGGACCATGGCTGTTCGATCCGGATCGGCGTCAATGCGGGCTCGCTCGAGCGGCACCTCCTTGAAAAATACGCCGAGCCCTGTCCTGACGCGATGGTCGAAAGCGGGCTCGATCACATCAAGCTGCTGCAGGATCACGACTTCCACGAGTTCAAGATCTCGGTGAAGGCCTCGGACGTGTTCCTGGCCGCCGCCGCGTATCAGCAACTTGCCGACGCGACCGACGCTCCCATCCACCTTGGCATCACCGAGGCGGGTGGGCTGATGTCCGGCACGATCAAATCCGCGATCGGCATGGGCAACCTGCTCTGGGCCGGGATCGGCGACACGATCCGCGTCAGCCTCTCGGCCGATCCAGTGGAAGAGGTGAAGGTCGGCTTCGAGATCCTCAAATCCCTCGGCCTGCGCCATCGCGGCGTCAACATCATCTCCTGCCCCTCCTGCGCGCGTCAGGGCTTTGACGTCATCAAGACGGTCGAAGCGCTGGAAAAGCGTCTGGAGCATGTGAAAACGCCGATGTCGCTGTCGATCATCGGCTGCGTCGTGAACGGCCCCGGTGAGGCCCTGATGACCGATGTCGGTTTCACCGGCGGCGGAGCAGGGAACGGCATGGTCTATCTCGCGGGCAAACAGAGCCATCGCATGTCCAATGAACAGATGGTCGACCACATCGTCGAGCAGGTGGAAACAAAGGCTGCGGAAATCGAAGCACGTGCCGCCGCCTCCTCCGAAGCGGCCGAATAACCTCACCTAAGGTCAGGAAGACATCGGTTGGTTTCTGCCGAAAGATCGGCGGAAACCCCCGGTTTTCCACGGAATTTTCGCGCACTCGAATGGATCCATCCACGGCCCTCGACCGTTTCTCTCCCAATCGCGACCGGCCATGTGCCGTCGCACTTAAGAGAACGGAAGAAACCAAATGACCAAGCAATCGCTCCTGATGACCACCGCCGCCGCCCTCGTGGCTGCGATGCCGGCCTTCGCCCAGACCAGCGTAACGGTCGAGACCAGCAACGGCACACAAGTCAAGGCATCCACCGAAGCCGAGGCCACCGCCGAAGCTGAGGCCACTGCCGAGACTGAAGCCACCGGCGAAACCACGGCCAATGCCGAGACCGCTATGTCGGGCACCACGGCCATCGCGGCCACCGAGTTGAATCTGCGCGCGGGCCCCGGCCCCGACATGGAAATCATCGACGTGATCCCCGCCAATGGCGAAGTGATGGTCGAGGGCTGCCTCGACGCCGCCAACTGGTGCCGAGTGACCCTCGATGGCACCACCGGCTGGGCTTACGGCGACTACCTGACCGTGCAGATGGCCGAAGCCCCCGAGCCCGTCGTGCTCTATGAGAACCGCAGCGAGCTCGAAGTCGAGACCGTGACCTACGACAACACCGGCAACAATGCCGCCGCGACGGCCGCTGGTGCCGCGACCGCAGCCGCAGGTGCCGCCGTTCTGGCCGCCGGTCCCGTGGGCATCCTTGGTGCCGCCGTCGTCGGTGCCGCTCTTGGCGACAGCGCGACGCCGGATGAGCAGACCATCACCTACGTCCGCGAGAACCCGATCGATCCGGTCCTTCTCGAAGGTGAAGTCGTGGTAGGTGCCGGCATCCCGCAAGAGGTCGAGCTGAGCCCGATCCCGGACGCCGAGTACAGCTACCTCTACGTGAACGGCACCCCGGTGCTGGTCGAGCCCGAAGAGCGCCGGGTCGTCTATATCGTTCGCTGATCGCAGCGACTTGAATGATAGAGAGGGCGGCCTTCGGGTCGCCCTTTTTCGTGCGTGGCGGCAGCTCCGCCACGTCCGGCGCCTCATGTGCGGGGTCGCGGATCAAAGTGTCGGTTCTCGGCGTTGGAGCGACAACAAGCATGGGCCATGGCGGCCCTTGCAGTCCGGAGACCTTCCATGAACCGCATGATGTCCACTCTACTCGCCACAGGCGCACTCACCGTTGCGGGCCTGCCGGCCTTCGCCGAAGCCACCGCCAACGCCACCGTCGATCTCAACATCCGTGCAGGGGCCGGACCCGCCTATGACGTCGTCGGCGTGATCCCGGCGGGTGAGGAGGTCGTGGTCACGGGCTGTCTCGAGCCCGCGACCTGGTGCGAGGTCACTAGCGACGGTATTACCGGCTGGGCCTCCGGTGGCTATCTTACCGCCATCGTCGAGACCACGCCCGTGGTGATCTATGAAAACGCCGATGCCGCCGGCATCACCACCGTCACCTACGACCCGACGCTGCCGGATGGCACGGTAACCCTGAACGGCGCCGTGATCGCCGCCGATCCGACCGGTGAGACGACGAGCCTCGAGATCGAGGACAATGCCATCACCTATCTCAACGACAACCCGGTCGAGCCGATCTATCTCGAAGGTGAAGTGGTCGTGGGCGCGGGCCTGCCCGAGACGGTGGTGCTGACCCCGATCCCCGAAAGCCCGATGGCCTATGCCAACGTCAACGGCCAGATCGTGATGGTCCAGCCCGAGACCCGTCGCGTGACCTATATCGTTCGCTGAAGTAGGCTAGTCCCGGTTCAGGTGCTTCTTGAAGCCCAGATGCGAGGGGCTGTAGCCCAGCCCCTCGTAAAACCCATGCGCCGCATCGCGCACCATGTCCGACGTAAGTTGCAGCAGAGCGCAGCCCGCCGCGCGGGCCCGCGCGGCGGCATCCTGCATGGCATACCGTCCGACCCCGGTGCCGCGCCGGCTGAGGGCCACGCGGACCGTCTCGATCTATGCACGGCGGGCTCCGCCCCGCGACAGCCCTCGATCATGGTGATCTGGTAGCAGGCCACGATCTCGTCTCCGATCACACCGACGATGACGCGGTTACCGGGCTGTGCTGTCAAACGGTTGAAGGCGTCGAGATAGACATCGGCCTTGGCCGTCTCGCGGCTACGGCCCAGTGGATCCTCGGCCAGCAAGGCCATGATCGCGGCGACATCGCCGCGATCTGCCTCACGAAAGCGCGGTGCGCTCACTCGACGCGTTGTTCCGCCACCATCTCGCGCATCTGCGCCAAGGGCACATAGCCGCGCAACATCTGGTCGCCCATCACGAAGCTCGGCGTGCCGCTGATCTGCATGGCTTGGGCCAATTGGTGGTTCTCGGCAATGATGCCGGCGACGCGCGGGCTCGCCATCTCGGCCTGCACCGCGTCGAAATCGGCATCGAGGCTGTCAGCAAGGGCTTCGAGCGAGTCTTCGGAGACATCCGCGCGCATGGTCATCAGTGCGTTATGCGCCTGCTTGTAGGCCTCGTCACCCTCGAGCGCGCGCACCGCCAGAGCGAATTGCGACGCCATCAATGACTGCTCGCCCAGAATGGGGAATTCCTTGAGGATATAGCGGATCTCGCCATCGCTCTCGATCAGCTCCTCGACCTCGGGAAAGGCGCGACGGCAGTAGCCGCACTTGTAGTCCATGAACTCCACGACCGTGATGTCGCCCTCGGGGTTGCCGCCCTGCCAGTCGCCCTCGCTTTCGAACAGCGCCTTGGCGTGGCTGTCGATCATCGCGCTGTCGCCCTGTGCCGCGACCTCGGCCTGCTTTTGGTCGAGAACGGCGATCGCCTCCATCAGCACTTCGGGGTTCTCGAGCAGGTAGGCGCGCACTTGGCTGCCGAAAGCCTCGCGCTCGGCGTCGGTCATCGCATCGAGATCGAGTGCCACGGCGGGGCCGGCAAGGGCCAGCGTGACGGGCAGGGCGCGGATGAGGCTGCGCAGCATAGGGAATGTCCTTTCCTCGTGTCGGGCCTTGCAGAGCACATCGCCGCGCCAGTGCCAAGTTCCCGCGCAGGAAGGCGCGGGCCATTGACGGCGGGGGCACGGGATTGGCACAACCCGGCCAAACCTTAGGGAGTGCGGCATGCGAAACTCAAGGCGCGGAGAGGTCGATCCCTTCATCGTGATGGACGTGATGGAGGCGGCGCGGCAGGCCGAAGAGGCCGGGCGGCACATCATCCACATGGAGGTGGGCCAGCCCGGCACCGGTGCGCCGCGCGAGGCAGTCGAAAGGGTGGCGCGCGAAATGGCGGCCGGACCGATGGGCTACACGGTCGCGCTCGGCCTGCCGGAGCTGCGCGCACGCATCGCGCGACACTACGGCGATTGGTACGGCGTCGATCTCGATCCTGCGCGTGTCGTGGTGACGGCGGGGGCTTCGGGGGCGTTCCTGCTGAGCTTTACCCAGCTCTTCGACACCGGCGCACGGGTGGGCCTCGGTGCGCCCTGCTACCCGTCCTACCGGCAGATCCTCAAGGCGCTCGACATGGCGCCGATCGACATGCCCACGACGCTGGCCAATCGGATGCAGCCCGTGCCTGCCGATGTCGAAGCCCATGCGCTCGACGGCCTGGTGCTGGCCTCGCCCTCGAACCCGGCGGGCACGATGCTCGACCGCGCCGGGCTCGCCGCGCTGGCCGAGGCCTGTGCCGCGCGCGACGCGGCGCTGATCTCCGACGAGATCTATCATGGCATCGGCGGGCGCGGCGCCTCGGCGCTCGAAGTCACCGACGAAACCCATGTGATCGGCTCTTTCTCCAAGTATTTCTCGATGACCGGCTGGCGCGTCGGCTGGCTTATCGTGCCGCCCGAGCACGTGCGCGGCATCGAGAGGATCGCGCAGAACATGTTCATCTGCACCTCGCACGCCTCTCAACGGCTGGCGCTGCACGCGATGGATTGCACGGAGGAACTCGAAGCCAATACCGCCGTCTATGCCGCCAACCGCGCGCTGATGCTGGAGCGGCTGCCGCAGGCGGGCTTCACGCGCTTTGCGCCGCCCGACGGGGCCTTCTATGTCTATGCCGATGTCTCGGCCTTCACCGATGACAGCCGCGCTTTTGCCGCCGAGATCCTCGCAGAGGCGGGCGTCGCGGTGACGCCAGGTCTCGATTTCGATCCCGCCGACGGGCATCGCTGGATCCGCTTTTCCTATGCCCGCTCCACCGCCGACATCGAGGAAGGGCTGGAGCGTCTGGGGCGCTTCATGGCGGCACGCGGCCACGCAGAGCTCGGCGTGGCATGAGGCTTCGGCGTGTAGCCCGCGGCAGGCCGGGTCGGCACATCCGGGGCATGGCGGCGGGGCTTGCGCTGCTGTTGTCCGGGCCGCTTGCCGCGCAGGAGTTCAGCGGGCTGGCGCGATTCGACGCGAGCGAGAGCCGCGTGGCCGACACGCGCCGCGGCGTCGAGATTGACCTCGCACTCAGCCAGCCGGTGCCGTGGCGCGTCTTCACCCTCGACGCGCCGCGCCGCCTCGTGCTCGACTTTGGTGAAGTCGACTGGGCCGGGGCCGATGCCGCGGCCCTTCTGACGGGCGCGCGGGCGACGACCCTGCGGCTGGGGCGTGGCCGGCCCGGCTGGTCGCGTCTCGTGCTCGACCTCGCCGAACCGCTTGGGCTGACCAGCGCCGAGATGCGCAGCACGGCCTCGGGGTCGGCACGCCTGCGGGTCGTGCTGGACCCGGTTACGGAGGAGGCGTTCGCCGCCGCCGCGAAATCCGCTGACCCGGCGGGCGAAACCCTGGCAGCGCCAGACATCAGCCCGCCCGGTCCTCTGGTCGTGGCGGTCGATCCCGGTCACGGCGGGGTCGATCCCGGCGCCATGCGCGAGGGGCTGATCGAGGCCGATGTCATGCTGCGTCTGGCGCGCGAGACGGTCGAGGCGATCAACCGCTCGGGCACCATGCGCGCCGTGCTGACCCGCGACAGCGATGCCTTCGTGCCGCTGGCCGAGCGCATGACCATCGCCCGCGCCGCCGGGGCGGGGCTGCTCTTGTCGCTGCACGCCGACGCGCTGGAAGAGGACGAGGCCTCTGGCGGCTCGGTCTATACGCTCTCGGACGAGGCGCAGGACGCCGCCTCGGGCCGCATGGTCGAGCGGCACCAGAGGGGCGACTTGCTCGCAGGGCTCGATCTGAGCCGGCAGGATGACCGGGTCGCCACGGCGCTGATGGATCTGGTGCGGCTCGACACCGCGCCGCAGAGCGAGCGTCTGGCGCAGGCGCTGGTGGCCTCGCTGCGGCAGGCAGGCGCGCATCTGAACTCGCGACCGCGCCGCAGCGCACCGCTCGCCGTGCTCAACGCCGCCGATTTCCCCTCGGTGCTGGTCGAGGTGGGATTCCTGTCGAACGCGGGCGACCGCGCGCGGCTGTCTGATCCGGCGGGGCGGGCGCGCATCGTGTCGGGGCTGGTCGCGGGAATACAGGGCTGGGCCGCCGAGGAGGCCGCGCGCGCCCCGCTCAGGCGTCGCTGAAAGACGGTGCTGAAACGCGAAAGGCCCGCGCCAACCAGCGCGGGCCTTTCTGTTTTGGCGCTCGCGCCCGGCTCAGCCCTTGCGCGCCGGCTTCGGGCCTTCCTCGCGCGGCAGGCCGTCGAAACGGGCAAGCCAGACCGAGTGCATGCCGCAATCGGGGTCTTCGGGGATGAAGGCCAGCGGCATGAAGCCGTGCATCTCCAGAAGGCCCTTGTAGGTCTTGGGGCTCAGGCTCTCGTGAAAGATCGGCTTGCCGGCGACGTCGCCGATCGCCGTTCCCGCCGAGGGGCCGGAGGTGAACATCAAGGCGCAGCCGGGGGCGGCATGTTCGGCAAAGGTCGGGAACATAGACTGCTGATCGGGGCCCGACAGGTGAAAGAAGCTGTCCCAAGCGAGAATGGCGTCGAACTTCTCGGACAGGCGCAGACCGCGCATGTCGTGGTGAAAGGCCCGGGCGCGCGGCATGTTCCGCTGGAACATCTCGAGCATCACCCGCGAGGCGTCGACGCCGGTCACTTCGGCGCCGCGATCGGCGATGTACTGCGCGATCGGCGCGCCGGTGCCGCAGCCAAGGTCGAGCACCCGGCGGCGTCCGCCGTTGCGGGGGGCCGCAGCGAGCATCCGGTCGATCCAGCGCCGCTCCATGAGGCGACGATCACGCGCCTTGGCCCACTCGGGGCCAACGGCGTCATAGGTCGCGATCACGTCATCCGGCGTGGCGCGGCGGGGGGAGGGGGTTTCGGTTGCCATCATGTACGCCCTTTTGGGTCCCAGCTGTCGAGAGCGCAATCCCCTCGCCAAAGAGTGACCCTGCTTTCAAGCGTTTTGCTGCCGATTTCAAGCCCTGCGCTTTTGACCCGGAGCAAGGCCTTGCCTATAAGCCACCAAGTCCTCCCGGAGAAATATCGTGCTGCGTTTCATAATGTCCTTCTTTGGCGGCATCTTCTCGATGCTCACCCTCGGCCTTGCCATGGGGGCGCTGACGCTGGGCGCGATCTTCTATGTCTATGGCCGCGACCTGCCCAGCTACGAGACGCTTGCGCAATACACGCCGCCGACGATCAGCCGGGTCTATGACGGCGAGGGCAACATCCTCGACGAGTTCGCCTCCGAGCGGCGGCTGTTCACCCCCGCCGAGGAAATCCCCGATCTGGTCAAGCATGCCTTCGTCTCGGCCGAGGATCAGAATTTCTACGTGCATTCGGGCTTCGACCTGAAGGGCATCGCCGCCGCCGGGGTCGAGGCGGTGCGCTCGCGCGGCGCCGACATCCGCGGTGCTTCGACCATCACCCAGCAGGTGATGAAGAACTTCCTGCTCGACGGCTCGCGCACGCTCGAGCGCAAGATCAAGGAATTGATCCTCGCCGTGCGCATCGAAGGCGCGATGGACAAGGAGCGGATCCTCGAGCTGTATCTCAACGAGATCTTCCTCGGTCAGAACTCCTACGGCGTCACCGCTGCAGCCCAGACCTATTTCAACAAGCCACTCGCGCAGCTCGAGCCGGGCGAGGCCGCTTATCTCGCCGCCCTGGCGCAGCGGCCTGGCAACCTGCACCCGGTGCGCCAGTACGCCGATGCGGTGAACCGCCGCAACTACGTGCTGCGCCGCATGTGGGAGGATGGCTACATCGACGAGGCCGCCTATCAGCGCGACCGGGGCCGCACCCTCGACACGGTGCAGTCGGGCGATATGGAAAGTTTCCGCGCCGCCCTGCCGCCGCGCGATTATTTCACCGACGAGGTGCGTCGCCAGCTCTCCGCCGAGTTTGGCGAGGACGAATTCTTTGGTGGGGGCCTCTCGATTCGCGCCACCCTCGACAAGGAGCTGCAGATCGAGGCGGCGCACGCGCTGCAGCGCGCGCTCGAGCAGTACGATCGGGGACTGGGTCGCTGGCGCGGCACCGGCAAGACCATTCCCGTCGAGACGCTGGGCGACGAGATCGCGTGGCGCAAGGCGCTGTCGGAGGTCGACGTGCCGCGCGACGTGACGCTGGAGAGCCCGTGGTACCCGGCGGTGGTCATAGAGGTGGGCGACAGCCAGATGCGTCTCGGTATCGAGGGCCTCGCCGACGACGGCTCCGAGCCGCATGTGGTGCCGCGCGACGATATCTCTTGGATGCAGGGCGGCTTTGCCGACAACTTCGCGCCTGGCGACGTGGTGCTGGTGCGCCGTATGATCACCGACGATAGCGGCGACTTCATCCGCTGGACGCTGCGCCAGACGCCTCGGGTGCAGGGCGGCTTCATGGCGATGGACGTCAACACCGGCCGCGTGCTGGCGATGCAGGGTGGCTTTTCGTATCAGGACAGCGTGTTCAACCGCGCCACGCAGGCGATGCGACAGCCCGGCTCGTCCTTCAAACCCTTCGTCTATGCCACGGCGCTCGACAGCGGCTACACCCCCGCCACGATCATCGTGGACGCCCCGATCGAGATCAACACGCCCCAAGGCATGTGGCGGCCGCAGAACGCATCGAACAAGTTCTACGGGCCGACGCCGCTCAGGACCGGCATCGAACAGTCACGCAACATCATGACAATCCGCCTCGCGCAGGAGGTCGGCATGGACACCATCGCCGACTACGCCGAAAAGTTCGGCGTCTACGAGGATCTCGGCCCCTACCTGTCGAACGCGCTGGGTGCGCAGGAGACGACGCTGTTCAAGATGGTCGCGGCCTACGCCATGTTCGCCAACGGCGGCGAGCGGGTGGAACCGACGCTGGTGGACCGCGTACAGGATCGCTATGGCAACACCGTCTACCGCCATGATCAGCGCAACTGCGTCGATTGCGGTCTCGCGGCCCTGCCCACGGGCGAGGCGCCGACGATCCAGTCGAACCGCGAGCGGATCATGAACGCCGTCACCGCCTATCAGCTCACCTCGATGATGGAAGGCGTGGTCAAGCGCGGCACTGCGCGCGGCGTCAACCTGCCGGTGCCGATCGCGGGCAAGACCGGCACCACCAACGACGCCAAGGACGTGTGGTTCGTCGGCTTTTCGTCCAACATCGTCGCCGGCTGCTACATCGGTTACGACAACCCGCGCTCTTTGGGATCGGGCGCCTCTGGCGGCGGCATCTGTGGCCCGGTGTTCGAAAGCTTCATGAGCACCGCGATCAAGCGGTTTGGCGGCACCGAGTTCCCGGTGCCCGACGAGTGCCAGTTCATCAAGATCGACCGGTTCTCGGGCGCGCGCTTGCCCGACGGCGCTGCGGGCGACAACGTGATCTCCGAATGCTTCCGCATCGGTGAAGAGCCGCTCTTCGGCGTGGCCTTCGACGGCGGCTTCAAGATGTCGGGCGATCTGCCGCTCTACGAGGAGGCGGGCGGCAACAAGCCCGCCAAGAAGGTCACGACCTCGACCGGCAACACCGCCACGGTCGGCCCCAAGGCGAGCTTCGGCACGCTGTCCTCGGGCGGTCTTTACTAGGGCGGCCCGCCTCGCGTGCCTCGCTTGCCGGGGCGCGCGGAGCGCGCTATCACGCCCCACAATTCCAAGCCCACAACTCCTAGCGAGGGACCGATCATGCGCGCAGAGACGCAAGCCAACATCGCCGCCATCGAGAAGTCGCTCGGGCTGCTGGCCAAGCGCATGGACCGCGAGACCGCAGCGCACCGGCTCGAAGAGTTCGATGCGCGGGTCGAGGATCCGACGCTGTGGGACGACCCCGCCGCCGCACAGAAGCTGATGCGCGAGCGTCAGGAACTGCTCGACAAGATCGGCACCTACGACCAGATCAGCCAAGGTCTGCGCGACAACGTCGAGCTGATCGAAATGGGCGAGATGGAGGGCGATGACGAGATCGTCGCCGAGGCCGAGGCCGCGCTCAAGGCTCTGCGCCAATCGGCGGGGGCCAAGGAACTCGAGGCATTGCTCGATGGCGAGGCCGATGGCAACGACACCTTCCTCGAGATCAACGCGGGCGCCGGCGGCACCGAGGCCTGCGACTGGGCCGCGATGCTGCAGCGGATGTTCGTGCGCTGGGCCGAGAAGAAGGGCTACGAGGTCGAGATGCAGTCCGAGGAAGCCGGGGCCGAGGCGGGCACGAAATCGGTCGCCTACAAGATCTCGGGCCCCAACGCCTATGGCTGGCTCAAGTCGGAATCTGGCGTCCACCGCCTCGTGCGGATCTCGCCCTTTGGCAAGGGCACGCGCGAGACCTCCTTTGCCTCGGTCTGGGTCTACCCGGTGGTCGACGACAACATCGACATCGAGGTGAACCCCTCGGACATCCGCGTCGACACCTACCGCTCCTCGGGCGCGGGCGGCCAGCACGTGAACACCACCGACTCGGCGGTGCGGATCACCCACATGCCGACCGGCATCGTCGTGACCTCCTCCGAAAAGTCGCAGCACCAGAACCGCGACATCGCCATGAAGGCGCTGAAATCGCGGCTCTACCAGATGGAACTCGATCGCCGGAACGCCGCGATCAACGAGGCGCATGAGGCCAAGGGCGACGCGGGCTGGGGCAACCAGATCCGCTCCTACGTGCTGCAACCCTACCAGATGGTGAAGGACCTGCGCACCGGCTACGAGACCTCCGACACTCAAGGCGTGCTCGACGGCGATCTCGACGGCTTCATGGCTGCCACCTTGGCCGGACAGGTTTCGGGCAAGAGCCGCGCCGAGGCGACTGCCGAAGACTGATCACGCGATCCCGCTTGGCGGAGGGGAAGGGGCCTGCGGGCCCCTTTTTCGTATCTGGTGGCCAGCGGCATGGGCTGGACCTCGCCGTCTGTGACCGCCAAGCTGCGTGGCAGGAACAGCATGCAAGCGGGGACAGGGCCCATGCGGGATTTCGTGATCTGGCAACGGGTCGAGGGGGCGTTGGTTCTGGTGGCTGCGCTATGGATCTACCTGATCATCGACGGTGGCTTCCCGATCTGGGCCGCCATTGCGCTGTTCTTCGCACCCGACATCGGTTTCGCCGCATATCTCTTAGGGCCGCGCTGGGGTGCCGTGGGCTACAACCTCGTGCATCTCTATGGCTTTGGCCTGGTACTGCTCGCCTTGGGTCTGGGTTTGGGAATACCGCTTTGGGCGGCGCTGGGGGCGCTCTGGCTCGGACATGCAGGGTTCGACCGGATGCTGGGCTACGGGCTGAAGTCGCGCGCGGGGTTCACCGACACGCATCTGGGCACGATTGGCCCCCGGGCGCGCGGCTAGGGGCGGCCTTAAGGCCATACATGCAAAAGGGGCGCTCCGGTTTCCCGAAGCGTCCCGATCCGTGCAATCCCGTGACTGGCGTCAGTCGTGGCCGCCTTCGGCCGCCGACGGCTTGGGCAGCGGCTTCGGCGCGCCGGTGGTGTTCAGTGGGTCTTCCTGACGCTGCACCGAGCCTTCGAAATGCGCACCGCTCTCGATCGCGATGGTCTTGTGGATGATGTCGCCTTCGACACGGGCGGTCGAGGTGAGGCGGACCTTGAGGCCGCGCACCCGGCCGACGATGCGGCCGTTGATGACGACGTCGTCCGCAACCAGCTCACCGCGCACGGTGGCGCCTTCGCCGACGGTCAAGAGATGCGCGCGGATGTCGCCCTCGATCTGGCCCTCGACCTGGATGTCGCCGGTGGTCTTGACGTTGCCCTTGATGTGCAGGTCGGCCGACAGCACCGATGCCGGCGGCTTGGCCTTGGGGGCGGCAGGGCGGTAGTCCTGCGATCCTTGCGGCTGCGCGGGCTTGGTCGTTGCGTCCATGGTGGGCGTCCCTTCGGCTGTCCTGGGTCCGGGCTCGTTGATTTTGCTCTTAGAAAACATCTTGTCCAGCTCGTATGTAGGTCATGGGATTGACGGGAGTCCCACCGACGCGCACCTCGTAGTGGAGGTGGGGCCCGGTCGATCGTCCGGAGTTGCCCATATCACCGATCCGCTCGCCGCGCGATACCCTTTGGCCGACCTTGACGCTGATCTTGTTGAGGTGTGCGTAACGGGTCTCGATCCCGAACTCGTGTTGGATCTTGATCAGCCGGCCATAGCCCGAGGCCCAGCCCGCGCTCACCACCACGCCGTCGGCGGTAGAGTAGATCGGCGTACCGATCGGTGCTGCGAAATCAGTGCCCGCGTGCAGGCGGCCCCAACGCTGGCCAAAGCCCGAGGTGAAGCGGAAGCTCGACTTCACCGGTTGCGCGAAGGGCGCCTTGGACGCCGCGATGCGGTAGAGGTTGATCTCGTCCATCTTGCCCAAGAGCGCGTTGGCGCGCGCGGCGTTCTCGTCCGCGTGGCCCGCATGCGCGCCCATGGTCGAGAACTGGATCGGGGTGAGCGGGCCGCCAACGCCGCTGTAGCCCTTGCGAACCTTCTTGAGCATCGCGTCGGGGTCCATGCCGGCAGCGCGGAACATATCGCCCAGAGGCTCGACCGAGACGGTCATCGCTTCTTCGAGCTGACGGAAGATCTCGTCGTTGCGCTCGGTCATGAGGCGCAACTCGAGCTGCATTTCATTGGCCTGCTCGAAGGCGAGCTCGGCATCCTCGGCGATGCGGTCGCGCTCTTGAGCGGTGTCCGCCAGAGCGCCCGAAAGGATGTCCAGCGTGCCTTCGACCGAGGCCGCGTCAGCGCCGCCGGGCAGGGCACCGCCCTCGGCCATCGCCACGGTCATCTCCTCGGCGGCGTCGCGTGCGGTCTCGCGCTCGATCATGGTGCGGCGCAGCGCAGCCTGCACCACCTCGAGCCCGGTCTCCATTTCGCGGCGGCGGTCCTCGGAGGCGAGCAGCTCGCTCTGCATGGTCGAGATCTGCGCCAGAGCGGTCGAGAACCGGTCCTGCGCGGCGGCGGCCTCGGCGGCGCGCAGGTCGCGCTCGGAGGACAGCGCGTTGAGCCGCTCCTCATAGATCATCTGGTCGCGCTGCGCCTGTGCGCGGAAGTTGCCGGAGCCGATCGAATCCATCAGCAGGATCGCGGTGGAGGTGATGGTCCAACCGACCACGAGCGTCGCGCCGCTCCAGGCGATCAGCTGAGTCGAGGGGTGCAGTCGGATGAACCGGGTCTCGGTGTCCGAGCGCAGAAACAGCCGCCGTTCGGGAAACCGGCGCTCGAGCGCCGCATGAAGTTTCTGTGCCAGTTTGATCCGCACTCGTCCGTCCCCGTGTTGTCCCGGTCACAGCCTCTCTTTTTCGAGAGTGCCGCGATGGAGGTGTTACCGAGGCGACCGCCATGTCGCAACTGCTTTGACCCGGAGGCGTCCACCGGCGGGCGAAAGCGGCCTAAAAGCGGCGAGATATCGCCGACCTTGTCGCCTTTCCGCCCAGTGTGGCCGTGGTGCAACGGCCTGCCGCGCCATGATTTTCAATCGCCGCGCCGTGCCGTTTCTTCGGCCAGCGGCCAATAGAAGTCAGGCGGAATGCCCGCCTCGGCACGTTTTTCCTCGTTGAAGGGCGGCTTGAGATTCGCGTGGAAGTGGCGGCGCACAAGGTCGCGAAACACCGGGGCGGGATCGAGGTCGTGCCGCCCGCAAAGGAAGTGGAACCACTTCGAGCCGTAGGAGACGTGGTGCACCTCCTCGGCATATATGATGTCCAGCGCCGCGACGGTGTCCTCGTCCTTGGCCTTGCGAAAGATCTCGATCATCCCCGGCGTCACGTCGAGCCCGCGCGCCTCGAGCACCATCGGCACCACGGCGAGCCGCGCCAGAAGATCCTCCGCCGTATCCTCGGCGGCGCGCCACATGCCTTCATGCGCGGGCAGGGCGCCATAGTGGCTGCCCAGCGCCTCGAGCCTGTCGCACAACAGGTTGAAGTGCTTGGATTCCTCATCCGCCGCCTTCACCCAGTCGTCAAAATACCCCACCGGCAGCGGCACGGCAGCAAAGCGCGCCACCGCGTCCCAATGTAGATCGACGGCGTTCAACTCGATATGCGCCACCGCGTGAATGAGGGCGATCCGCCCGTGCTCTGACCCCGGACGCCGCTTGGGCATCTCGCGCGGTGCGAGAAGTTCGGGGCGCGCGGGCCGGGCGGGGCGGTCGGGCGGGGCGCTCGTGCCGATCTCGAGCGGCGTGCCGGCGGCGCGGCTGTCGCGCCATGCTTTTGCCGCGGCGTGGCTGCGGGCAGTCTTGAGGCGTCCATCGGCTGTGGTCAGCACCTCGACCGCCAGCTCGGTAAGAGTGCGGCTCACAGCGCGCGCACCGCGTCGAGAACCTCCTCGGCGTGGCCCGCGACCTTCACCCGTGGCCAGACCCGCGCCACATGGCCCTGCGCGTCGATCAGAAAGGTGGTCCGCTCGATCCCCATGAAGGTCTTGCCGTACATCTTCTTTTCGACCCAGACGCCGTAACGCTCGCACACGTCGCTTTCGGCATCCGACAACAGCGCCACCTTCAGCGCGTATTTGTCGCGAAATTTCTCGTGCTTGCCCACCGTGTCCTTGGAGACGCCGAGCACCCGCGCGCCGAGAAGCTCGAACTCGCCCCCGAGGTCGCTGAAGCCCTGCGCCTGCTTGGTGCAACCCGAGGTGTCGTCGCGCGGATAGAAATAGACCACCACCGGCGCGCCCAGATGCGCCGAAAGCCGGACCTCTTCGCCGCCGTCGCGGGGCAGGGAAAACTCAGGCGCGGTCTGGCCCGGTTCGGGCCGGGTGGCCGACATCGTGTCGCTCATGGCGCATCCTCGCTTGCGTGATCGGGCGGCAGTGGCCCTCGGGGGCTCAGGCATCTACGCTGCGGGCGATGAAATCAAGGGGCCATGGCCTGTCTTGCCGCAGCATCGGATCAGCTCACGACCCGCGCCGCCGCGCCGCCCGCGTGGGCGGCGTGTGGCTGCGGTGTTGCGACGAGGGCTGGCGCTCGCGCTGACGCTGGTCACGCTGCCGGTCGCCTTCGCTCTGGCGCTGCCCCTGCTGCTGGTGGGCCAGACCGTCACCGCGCCCAGCTGGATCACCGAAAGGGTCGAGGCGCAGGCCGACAGCCTGCTTGCGGGGGGATCGGTAGACTTCGGGACCATCGCGCTGACGCTGGGCACGGATCTGCACCCGCGTGTGGCGCTGCGCGACACGGTGCTGCGCGACGCGGGCGGCGCGGTGCTGGCCCGCGTGCCGGAGATCGACGCGCTGGTCAGCCCGCGCGGCCTCGTGTTCCAGCGTACGGTTCTGGCGCAGGAGGTGCTGCTGCGGGGGGCCGAGATCGCGCTGGCGCGGGATGTGGCGGGGCGCGTGGCGGTGCGCTTCGAGCCTTCGGGGCCGTCACAGGACACCGTGGCCTTGCCCGCCTCCGCCGCACCGGCCGGGGGCCTTGCGGGGTTGCTCGCGCGCGTCGATCACCTGCTCGACCGCCCCGCCCTCGACGGGTTGGAGCGGATCGAGGCCGAGGATCTGAGGATCGATTATTCGGACGCGCGCGCCCGGCGGCGCTGGCGCGCGGAGAACGGCCGGCTGAACCTCGATCTGCGGGATGGCACGCGGCTGTCGGCGCGGTTGCAGATGCGCTCGGGCGCGGAGCAGGTGACCGGGCTCTGGGTCGGCTATGACCGGCCCGAGGCCACGCCCGAAGCCGAGGTCACCCTAAGGGTCGAAAAGATGGCGAGCCGCGATCTCGCCAGCCAACACCCGGCGCTGAGCTTTCTGTTGGTGCTCGACGCGCCGCTCTCGGCCAGCCTGCGGGGCCGGATCGAAGCGGACGGCGCGCCCACCGAGCTTGGCGCCGCGCTGCGGATCGGGGCGGGGGCGCTGTCACCGGGCCGGGGCGTGGAGGCGCTGCGATTCGATGGGGCCGAGCTGGCGCTGCGTTTCGACCCCAGCCGCGATCGCATCGACTTCGAGCGCATCTCGGCACGTGGCGATCTGGGCCGGATCGAGGGGTCAGGCACCGCTTGGCTGCGCGAGGTCGAGGCGGGTTGGCCCGGCGCGCTTGTGGCGCAGCTGCGAATCGATGAGGCGGCGCTGGCGGCGGGCGCAGGCCTGCCCGGCCCAGTCAGCCTGCGCGACGCCTATGCCGATCTGCGGCTGCACACCGCGCCCTTTGCCCTCGATATCGGCGGCCTTGGCGCCACCGATGCCGCGAGCGGCGCGCGGATCGAGGCGCGGGGGCGGATCGGCCATGCCTCCGACGGCTGGGACGCCGAGATCGACGCCCGCGCCGCCCGGCTGTCGCGCGACAGCCTGCTCGCCTATTGGCCTACCGCCTTCAAACCGCGCACTCGCGAGTGGATTGAAGGGCATGTGCTGGACGGAGACCTGCGCGATCTTTCGGCAGTGCTGCGCCGTGCCCCGGGACAAAACCCGCAGGTCGCCCTGACCCACGGGTTCGAGGCGGCCACGGTGCGCCCGCTCGATGGGCTGCCACCGATCACAGGCGCGGCGGGCTACATAAGCCTTGGCGATGGCCAGTTTTCCGTGACGATGACGAGCGGCGGCGCGCAGGCTCCGCAGGGCGGGCGGGTCGATCTTTCGGGGACCAGCTTCACCATTCCCCAGCTCGGGCCGAAGAACCCGCAGGCCAGCATCGCTATCGAGGCCGACGGCCCGGTCACGGCGATGCTGTCGCTGATCGATCAGCCGCCGTTTCGTTTCCTGCAAAAGGCCAACAAGCCGGTCGACCTGATCGATGGGCAAGGCAGCGTCCATGCTCATGTGGCGCTGCCGCTCGGCGCGCCGGTCACGCCCGCTCAAGTGGACTGGTCCGTGGCCGGGACGCTGCGTGACGCCACCAGCACCGCCATCGTGCCGGGGCGCCGGGTCGCGGCGCGCGAGCTTGGCGTCGCGGTCGACGCGCGGGCGCTGGAGGTCTCGGGCCCGGTGAGCATCGATGGCCTGCCCGCCGATGTGCGCTTTCGCCAGCCCTTGGGACCCGGCGCGGCCCCCGCCGCACTCGACGGCACGGTCGAGATTTCGCAGCGGTTCCTCGACACCTTTGGCATCGCGCTGCCCGATGGCTCGCTCGACGGGCAGGGGCAGGGCACCGTCGCAATGAGCCTGCCGAAAGGCGCGCCGCCCCGCGTGAGCCTCGGCACCGATCTGTCGGGGCTGAGCCTGTCGATCCCGGCGCTGGGCTGGAGCCTTGCGCGGGGCACCACGGGTCGGCTCGAGATCGAGGGACAGCTCGGTCAAACGCCGCGCATCGACCGGATCGCGCTGGATGCGGGGGGGCTGTCGGCGCGTGGCACCTTGGCCTTGCGTCCGGGCGGCGGGTTGGAGCGCGCCCGCTTTTCACGGCTGCGCCTCTCGGATTGGCTCGACGTCGAAGCCGACCTCGTGGGCCGTGGGCCGGGCGAAACCTTGGGGGTCGAGATCAACGGCGGCACGCTCGATCTGCGCCGCGCGGGCTTTGGCAAGGGCGGCGGCGGCGAGGGCGGGCCGATCAGCCTTGCGCTCGATCGGCTGCGCGTGACCGACGCGGTGTCGCTCACCGGCCTCAGGGGCGCGTTTTCCTCGCGCGGCGGCTTCTCTGGCCGGTTCGACGCGGCTGTCAACGGCGGCGCGCCGGTGTCGGGGCTGGTGGTGCCGGACCGGGATGGCACGGCGGTGCGGATCACCGGGCCGGACGCGGGGGCGGTGCTGCGCTCGGCCGGGCTCTACGGCACCGCCACGGGTGGCGCGCTGGACCTGACGCTGCTGCCCGAAGCGCGGCCCGGTCACTACACCGGCACCCTTGACATCGCGGGGCTCCGGGTGCGCGACGCTCCGGCGATGGCGCAGCTTCTCGATGCGATCTCGGTGGTGGGGCTGCTACAGCAGCTCGACGGCAAGGGGCTGGCCTTCGACCGGGTGCTGGCGGACTTCCGGCTTGGCCCCGACACGCTCGAGATCACGCAATCGAGCGCCACCGGGCCGGGCCTTGGCATTTCTCTCGACGGGCGCTACAGCCTCGCCTCCAGACGCATGGCCTTTGCGGGCGTCGTCTCGCCCTTCTACCTCGTCAATTCGCTGGGCTCGTTCCTGACCCGTCCCGGCGAGGGGTTGATCGGCTTCAACTATACGCTTGGCGGCACGCCCGAAGACCCCGATGTCTCGGTCAACCCGCTCTCCGCGCTCACCCCCGGCCTGTTCCGCGAGATCTTCCGCAGGCCGCCACCGACCTGACCTGAGGCCCACCGATGAAGCTCTCGGATTTCGATTTCGACCTGCCCGACGAGCTGATCGCGACCCGCCCCGCGCGCCCGCGCTCCTCGGCGCGGCTGCTCTTGGCGCAGGGCGACGCGATCGCCGATAGGGTGGTGACGGATCTGGTCGAGATCCTGTGCCCCGGCGACCGGTTGGTGCTCAACGACACCAAGGTGATCCCCGCGCGTCTCACCGGCATTCGCACCCGGCCGGGCGCTGCGGGCGAGGGCACGGCCAAGATCGAGGTGACGCTGCTCGGGCCGCGCCCCGACGGTTGCTGGAGCGCGTTGGTCAAACCGCTGCGCAAGCTGCGCGAGGGCGAGGTGATCGAGTTCTCCGATCGTCTTTCGGCCGAACTGGTGGCGCGCGAGGAGGGTCAGGGCGTGCTGCGCTTCGATCTGGAAGGCGACGCCTTCGACCGGGCGCTGCAACAGGTCGGCGCGATGCCGCTACCGCCCTATATCGCCGCCAAGCGCGCCGCCGACGAGAGCGACCGCGCCGATTACCAGACCGTCTGGGCCGCGCGCCCCGGCGCCGTCGCCGCCCCCACCGCGTCGCTGCATTTCGACGAGCCGCTGATGGCGGCGCTGGCCGCGCGCGGCGTCGATGTCACCCATGTGACGCTGCACGTCGGGGCGGGCACCTTTCTGCCGGTCAAGGTCGACGATATCCGCGACCACAAGATGCACGCCGAATGGGGCGAAGTGAGCGAGAAAGCCGCCGCCGAGATTGCCGCCACCCGCGCGGCGGGCGGGCGGGTGATCCCCGTCGGCACCACCGCGCTGCGCCTGATCGAGAGCGCGGCCCGGGGAGCCGGGATCGCGCCGTGGTCGGGCGAGACCGACATCTTCATCACGCCGGGATTCGCTTTCCGCGTGGCCGATGGGCTGATGACCAACTTCCACCTGCCCAAATCGACCCTGATGATGCTGGTCTCGGCTTTGATGGGGGTCGAGGAGATCCGCCGGATCTATGACCACGCCATTGCGAATCGCTACCGTTTCTTTTCCTACGGGGATGCGTCGCTGCTGCTGCCGCGTCGCCACGACTGAGCACGCTTCGCTTCCGTCACACGATCCGTCGCGTTGATATCAGACCAGCGCCGCCAGCTCGGGTAGCCGGGCCGTAGGCCGGCAGAAAGGGACATGTCATGATTCAGGTTCTCGGGAGTTCCTGGGCGCTCTTCCTCGGCATGTTCATGCTGATGATCGGCAATGGTCTGCAGGGCACGCTTCTGGGTCTGCGCGGCGAGGTCGAGGGGTTCTCGACGCTCGAGATGTCGGTAATCATGTCGGCCTATTTCGCGGGCTTCCTCTTTGCCTCGCGCTACGCGCCCCGGATGATCCGCCGCGTCGGCCATGTTCGGGTTTTCGCGGCGCTGGGCTCGACCATCTCGGCGGTGCTGATCCTCTATCCGACGCTGGCCGAGCCTTGGGCCTGGACGCTGGGCCGGGTCGCCATCGGTTTTTGTTTCTGCGGGGTCTACATCACCGCCGAAAGCTGGCTCAACGACGCCGCCTCGAACGAGAACCGCGGCAAGGCGCTGTCGCTTTACATGATCGTGCAGATGGCCGGCATCGTCATGGCGCAGTATCTGGTGACGCTGGGCGACGTGTCGGGTTTCATCTTGTTCATCATCCCTTCGGTGCTGGTGTCGATGGCCTTCGCGCCGATCCTGCTGTCGGTGAGCCCGGCACCGGTGTTCAACACCACCAAGCCGCTGCCGATCCGTCGCCTGATCGAGGCCTCGCCTCTGGCCTGCATGGGGATGTTCCTGCTCGGCGGCGTCTTTGCCGCGCAGTTCGGCATGTCGGCGGTCTATGGCGCGCGCGCGGGGCTCTCGGTGGCGCAGATCTCGCTTCTGGTGTCGGTGACCTATGTGGGTGCGCTGGTGCTGCAGTTCCCGATCGGCTGGCTGTCGGACCGGATCGACCGGCGCTGGCTGATCCTCGGTCTTTCGGGCGTGGGCGGCGCGGCGGCGCTCATGGCGTTCCTGCTGCCGGGTCATATCGGTCTCATTCTCGCCTCGTCGGCGCTGGTGGGCGGCACCTCGAACCCGCTCTATGCGCTGCTCATCGCCTATGCCAACGACTACCTCGACCGCGAAGACATGGCCGCGGCCTCGGGCGGGCTCTTGTTCATCAACGGTGTCGGCGCCATCGCCGGCCCGATCGTGGTGGGCTGGATGCTCGACAACGTCGGGGCGCATGGTTTCTGGGCCTTCATCGCGGTGCTGATGCTCGGGCTTGCGAGCTACGCGGGCTGGCGGATGCTGCGGCGTCCGGATCGCGGCGTCGAGGTCGGCGACACGGTCAGCTACGCGCCGATTTCGGCAGCGGGTACGGCGGTGGCCGCCGAGGTGGCGCAGGAGGTCTATATCGAACATGAGATCGAACAGCTCGAAGAGGCGCGCGACGACGCCGCCTGACGGCAACCTGGGCTGATCGAGGCGGTTACGCACCGAAAACTACCTTCGTGCTTGACCCGTGACGGGGTTGGGGCAGGTTTGGGGGGACCACCGAAAAGGAGGACCACCATGACCGCCACCCCCGTCACCGCCCAGGCCGAGGCGCCGACCGAGGCCGAGAGGGTGCTGACCTTCTGGCTCGAAGAGGTCGAGCCGAAGCAGTGGTACATCGCTGACGACGATCTCGATGCCACGATCCGCGACCGCTTCGGCGCGCTGTGGGACAAGGCGGCCGAAGGCGCGTTGGGCCACTGGCTGACCGAACCGAACGGCGCGCTGGCCTATCTCATCGTCACCGACCAGTTCGCGCGCAACCTGTGGCGCGGCGACGCCCGCTCCTTCCAGCTCGACGAAAGCGCCCGCTCGGTCGCCAAGCTGGCGATCGACAACGCCTGGGACCGCGAGATAGTGCCGCCGGGGCGGCAGTTCTTCTATCTGCCCCTGATGCATTCCGAAAATCTCGTCGATCAGGATCGCGCAGTGCGCTTGTTCTGCGAACGTATGCCCGACGCCGAGAGCAACCTGCTGCACGCCCGCGCGCATCGCCAGATCATCCGCGACTTTGGCCGATTCCCGTTCCGCAACGCGGCGCTGGGTCGCGAGACGAGCGAGGCCGAAGCCGCGTGGATGGAGCAGGGGGGCTATGGCTCGGTGCTGGAACGGCTCAAATCGGAGACGAAATGACCTAGAGGCATTCCGTGCAACCCGGACATGCACCGGGGTGTCTGGCAGCCCGGTGAAAAGTGGTTTAGCGTCAAACCAATTTTGCGGGACCGCCGAGGAGGAACACCGATGGCCGCCAAGAACTTCGACGTGATCGTGATTGGCGCGGGTCCGGGCGGCTATGTCGCCGCGATCCGCGCCGCCCAGCTGGGCAAGAAGGTCGTGATCGTCGAGCGCGAGAATCTGGGCGGCATCTGCCTCAACTGGGGCTGTATCCCCACCAAGGCGATGCTGCGTTCATCTGAGGTGTTTCACCTCATGCACCGCGCCAAGGAGTTCGGGCTCAAGGCCGAGAGCATCGGCTACGATCTCGACGCGGTGGTCAAACGCTCGCGCGGGGTGGCCAAGCAGCTCTCCTCGGGCATCGGTCACCTGATGAAGAAGAACAAGATCGAGGTGGTGATGGGCGAAGCCACCATCCCCGCCAAGGGCAAGGTCACCGTCAAGACCGAGAAGGGCACCGAGGAGCTCACCGCCAAGTCCATCGTGCTGGCCACCGGCGCGCGCGCGCGCAACCTGCCGGGGCTCGAGGCCGATGGCGATCTGGTCTGGTCCTACCGCCACGCGCTGGTGCCGCCGCGGATGCCCAAGAAGCTGCTGGTGATCGGCTCGGGTGCAATCGGGATCGAATTCGCCAGCTTCTACAACACGCTGGGCGCAGAGACGACCGTGGTCGAGGTGATGGACCGGATCCTGCCGGTCGAAGACGCCGAGATCTCGGCCTTCGCCAAGAAGCAGTTCGTCAAGCAAGGCATGACGATCATGGAGAAGGCGATCGTCAAGAAGCTCGATCGCGGGCAGGGCAAGGTAACGGCTCACATCGAGACCAAGGGCAAGGTCGAGACCCATGAGTTCGACACGGTGATCTCCGCTGTCGGCATCGTCGGCAACACCGAAGGTCTCGGTCTCGAAGAGCTGGGCGTCAAGATCGACCGCACCCATGTCATCACGGATGAGTACTGCCGCACCGGCGTCGAGGGGCTCTATGCCATCGGCGACATCGCGGGCGCGCCGTGGCTGGCGCACAAGGCGTCCCACGAGGGCGTCATGGTGGCCGAGCTGATCGCAGGCGAAAAGCCGCACCCGGTGAAGCCCGAAAGCATCGCGGGCTGCACCTACTGCCAGCCGCAGGTGGCCAGCGTGGGCTATTCCGAGGCCAAGGCCAAGGAGATGGGCTACGAGATCCGGGTCGGACGCTTCCCCTTCATCGGCAACGGCAAGGCGATCGCGCTGGGCGAAGCCGAGGGCATGGTCAAGACGGTGTTCGACGCCAAGACCGGCGAACTTCTGGGCGCGCACATGATCGGCGCCGAGGTGACCGAGCTCATTCAGGGCTATGTCGTGGGCCGCACGCTCGAGACCACCGAAAAGGAGCTGATGGAGACGGTGTTCCCGCATCCGACCCTGTCGGAGATGATGCACGAAAGCGTGCTCGACGCTTACGGCCGCGCCATCCATTTCTGATCCACGCTGCATTGCAGGATCACGAATGCCTCCGACCCGACCGGTCGGGGGCGTTTTATGTTAAGGTGAAACCCTCCGGGAGTGTTTTTCCGGGATAGGGGGTTTTATGCGTTTACCGTTATTTTGTGTCGCCGCGAGCATGGTGGCCTTCGTCGCACCCGCTCACTCGATGGAAGCCGACCGCGAGTCGACCTTCGAAATTCAGGTCCTGTTGCAACATCTGGGCTATGAGCCGGGCAGGATCGACGGTATTTCCGGGCCGCGACTGGCCCGCGCCATCCGCGCCTTCGAGATGGATCAGGGCCTGCCGATCACCGGCCGGGCCGACATGGCTCTGATCGATCTGTTGCACGATCTCGTCGCACTGGACCCGTCGCGCGCGCTGCTCGAGGCCCGCGCGCCGCAGCCCCAGGGTTTCTGGCAGCGGCACAGCTGGCCCGCGCGGATGGGGGGCTACTGACCACACCGCCGCGCTCTGGACGCGCTTCGCAGACCATGCCGCGACCTGCCTTTACGGAAGCAGGTTGCGGCATTTCGCGCAGTCCCGCCATGTGTTACCCTTTCGTTCTCATTTCGCGGTTGGAGATCGGGCCCCGAGGCCCTATCTTCCGGGCTGGATACTGGTGGGGACCTGAATGCCGGAACTGAAGCAGATCGAGGTGCGCGGCGCGCGCGAGCACAATCTCAAGAACGTCGACGTGGATATTCCGCGCGACCAGCTGGTGGTGATCACCGGCCTGTCGGGCTCGGGCAAGTCTTCCCTCGCTTTCGACACGATCTATGCCGAAGGCCAGCGCCGCTATGTCGAGAGCTTGTCCGCCTATGCGCGGCAGTTCCTCGACATGATGGAAAAGCCCGACGTCGATCACATCTCGGGCCTCTCGCCCGCAATCTCGATCGAGCAGAAGACCACTTCCAAGAACCCGCGCTCGACCGTCGGCACCGTGACCGAGATCTACGATTACATGCGGCTTTTGTTCGCCCGCGTCGGCACGCCCTATTCCCCCGCCACGGGCCAGCCGATCGAGGCGCAGCAGGTGCAAGACATGGTCGACCGCGTGATGGCCATGGAGGAGGGCACGCGCGGCTATCTCCTCGCGCCCATCGTGCGCGACCGCAAGGGCGAGTACCGCAAGGAGTTCGTCGAACTGCGCAAGCAGGGTTTCCAGCGGGTCAAGGTCAACGGCGAGTTTCACGAGTTGGAGAACCCGCCGACCCTCGACAAGAAATTCCGCCATGACATCGACGTGGTCGTCGACCGGGTCGTGGTGCGCGAGGGTCTCGAGACGCGCCTTGCCGACAGCTTTCGCACGGCGCTCGATCTCGCCGACGGCATCGCAATCCTCGAGACCGCACCCACCGAGGGGGAAGGCGAGCGGATCACCTTCTCCGAGAAGTTCGCCTGTCCGGTTTCGGGCTTTACCATCCCCGAAATCGAACCCCGGCTGTTTTCGTTCAACGCGCCTTTCGGGGCCTGCCCGTCCTGCGACGGCCTCGGCGTCGAGCTGTTCTTCGACGAGAGGCTCGTAGTGCCCGATGTGACGCTCAAGGTCGCCGACGGGGCCATAGCGCCGTGGCGCAAGGGCAAGACGCCCTATTTCCTGCAGACCATCGAGGCGATCTCCAAGCACTATGGCGTCTCGAAGACCGCGCGCTGGAAGGATCTGCCCGAAAAGGTGCAGCAAGTGTTCCTGCGCGGCTCGGGCAAGGAAGAGATCGACTTTCGCTATGATGACGGCGGTCGCGTCTACAAGGTGTCGCGCCCCTTCGAAGGCGTGATCCCCAACCTCGAGCGTCGCTACCGCGAGACCGACAGCTCCTGGGTCCGCGAGGAAATGGAGCAGTACCAGAACAACCGCGCCTGCGGCACCTGCGAGGGCTACCGCCTGCGCGCCGAGGCGCTGGCGATCAAGATCGGCCCCGTCAAGGGCGCGCCCGAAGAGCGCCTGCACGTGGGTCAGGTCGTGAAGATGTCGATCCGCGAGGCGCATGAGTGGTGCGAAACCGTGCCTGCCGCGCTGTCCAAGCAGAACAATGAGATCGCTCGCGCCATCCTCAAGGAAATCCGCGAGCGGCTGGGCTTTCTCAACAACGTCGGCCTCGATTACCTGACGCTATCTCGCAACGCCGGCACGCTTTCGGGCGGCGAGAGCCAGCGGATCCGGCTGGCAAGCCAGATCGGCTCGGGTCTGACGGGCGTGCTCTACGTGCTCGACGAGCCGTCGATCGGCCTGCACCAGCGCGACAACGACCGGCTGCTGACAACGCTCAAGAACCTGCGCGATCAGGGCAACTCGGTGATCGTGGTCGAGCATGACGAAGAGGCGATCCGCGAGGCGGATTACGTCTTCGACATGGGGCCGGGAGCCGGTGTGCACGGCGGCGCGGTCGTGGCGCAGGGCACGCCGCAGGAGATCATGGCCAACCCGGACTCGGTCACCGGCCAGTACCTTGTCGGCACCCGCGAGATCGCGGTGCCGAGCGAACGTCGCCCCGGAAACGGCAAGACGCTGACGGTGGTGAAGGCCACCGGCAACAACCTTCAAGGCGTCACGGTCGACTACCCTCTGGGCAAGTTCGTGGCCGTCACCGGCGTGTCGGGCGGTGGCAAGTCGACGCTGACCATCGAGACGCTCTACAAGAACGCCGCCATGAAGCTCAACGGCGCTCGGCAGGCGCCCGCGCCCTGCGAGACCATCAAGGGCTTCGAGCATCTCGACAAGGTGATCGACATCGACCAGCGCCCGATCGGCCGCACCCCGCGCTCGAACCCGGCGACCTATACCGGGGCCTTCACCCCGATCCGCGATTGGTTCGCCGGGCTGCCCGAGGCCAAGGCGCGTGGCTACAAGCCGGGTCGCTTCTCGTTCAACGTGAAGGGCGGCCGCTGCGAAGCCTGCCAGGGCGACGGCGTCATCAAGATCGAGATGCACTTCCTGCCGGATGTCTATGTCACCTGCGAAACCTGCAAGGGCGCGCGCTACAACCGCGAAACCCTCGAGGTGAAGTTCAAGGGCAAGAGCATCGCCGACGTGCTCGACATGACGGTCGAGGATGCACAGGAGTTCTTCAAGGCGGTGCCGTCGATCCGCGAGAAGATGGATGCGCTGTGCCGTGTGGGGCTGGGCTATATCAAGGTCGGCCAGCAGGCGACGACGCTGTCGGGCGGTGAGGCGCAGCGGGTTAAGCTGTCCAAGGAGTTGGCGCGCCGTTCCACGGGCCGCACGCTCTATATCCTCGACGAGCCGACGACCGGCCTGCATTTCGAGGACGTGCGCAAGCTGCTCGAGGTGCTGCACGAACTGGTTGAGAGCGGCAACACGGTGGTGGTGATCGAGCACAATCTCGACGTGGTGAAGACCGCGGACTGGATCATCGACATCGGCCCCGAGGGCGGCGATGGCGGCGGCACGGTGGTGGCCACGGGCACGCCCGAGCAGGTGGGCGAGGTCGAGGCGAGCCATACGGGCCGCTATCTCAAACCAATGTTGAAGCCGCGCAAGATCGCGGCCGAGTAAAACGCTTTCCGGCCTATGTAAAAGGGCCGCCCCTCGGGGCGGCCCTTTTGATGTGTCCCGGATGGCGGGATCAATAGCCGGTCGGGCCGCCGAAGATCGTCGCGTCGCCGCCCGCATTCGCTTCGAGCAAGACCGGTTGCGGCTCGCTCGTCGTCTCGAGACGCTCGGCTTCGGTCAGAACCGGTTGATCATCGTCGAACGTCGTTTCGGTCGAGACCTGATCGCCTTCGATGCGGATCATCTTCGGCCCAGTCGTGGTCACGCTAGTATCAGCCACTTCGGTCGGCGCAGTGGAGATGACACGGCGCGCGACGGGGGTGACATCAGGCTCGGCCACGAGGGTCGAGGTTTCGATCCGTGCACCGTTCTGCACCGTGGTTACGGGCGGTGTCACGGCGTCGTCGGTCAGGCCGGCATAGCCGATGGCCTCGGGGCGCAGGCGCGGTCGCACGGTCACCTGCTGGGGGGCGAACCGCGGCGCCGGTTGCGCTGCAACGGCGCTGGCGGCCCCGCCGCTGGCAGCGACGGCGACAGTGCCAAGAGCGACCGGCACGCCCGCCTTCTTTGCGGCCTTGCGCAATTTCTTCTCGATCTTGCGCACCTCCTTGGCGTTCACGGCGACGGCGCCATTGAGAAGCTGCGCCACGGCCGCGTTGCCACGCACCTTGAACTTCGGTTTGGCGTCAACGGCCATGGGGGCGAAGGCGAGGGTCAGCGCGGTGCCGAGGCCAATGATGGTCTTCATGGTGCTGCACTCCTGAAACGGATTTGACCATATAACGAAACCACCGCCCGCGCGTTCCCGGAGCCACGCCTAGCTCGGCGAAACACCGCGTTCCACGCCTTCCATGAACTCGGCAGAGACGCCGCGCAGCATCTTGCGCAAGGCCTCGCGCGGTTCGGCCCCACCCGAAATCGCGGCATCATAGGCGCGGCGCTGGCGCGTGGCCGAAGACCCCTGCTGCGCAATCCGCTTGGTGCCACGCAACTCGTCGAGACAGCCCAGCGCGCGGGCATCGGGCTCCATCATCTCCTCGAGCTCGCCCAAGAGCTCCTCCATCGGGCGCAGCTCGTTGCGACCCAGATCGAGCAGCGTGCCTTCGGTGCCGTAGCGCTGCGCGCGCCAGCGGTTTTCCTCGATCAGGAACCGCTCGTAGGTGCGCCAGCGCTTGTTCTCGGTCTTGAGCCGCCACAGCATCCGCATCACGCATTGCACGAAGGCCGCGACCGACAGCGCCTCTTCCATGCGCGGCATCACGTCGGCGATCCGCGTCTCGAGCGTCGGCCAAGCCTCCGACGGGCGCAGGTCCCACCAGATCTTGCTGGCGTCCTCAATGATCCCGGCGCTGACCAGCGCGTCGACCATCTTGCGGTACTCGGCCCAGCTTTCGATACGCGGCGGCAGGCCCGAGCGCGGGCACTGATCGAAGATGTTGAGCCGCCAGGACGACAGCCGCGTGTCCTCACCGCGCCAGTAGGGCGAGGAGGCCGAAAGCGCCAGAACGAAGGGCAGGAAGTAGCTCGCCTGCGCCATCAGGTCGGCGCGCAGCTCGTGATCCTCGCCAAGACCCACATGCACATGCATGCCGCAGGTCATCAGCCGCCGCGCGATGCCGCCAATGTCCTCGGCAATCTTGTCATAGCGGTCGGCGTGACCGGTGCCCTGACTTTCGGGATCGCCCCACGGGTGGCACGACACGGCGACGAGGGCGAGGCCATGATCCTCGGCCACCTCGGCCAGACCGCCGCGCAGATGCGCGAGATCGGCGCGCGCCTCGTGGATGTCGGCGGCGACGGAGGTGCCGATCTCGATCTGGCAGTCTCGGAATTCCGGGCTGACCTGATCGCCAAGCCGCGTCTTGGCTGCGGCGAGCATCTCGTCGGGCACGGCGGCGAGGTCCATCGTCTTTGCGTCGACGACGAGGTATTCCTCCTCGATTCCGAGGGAAAAGGCGGGGTTTGACATGGGCGCGGCCCTCCGGTGATGTTGCCGGGGCCAACGCCGCGTGGCGCGCTACGGGTCCGAACCGCGTCAGGTGACGCTGATCGAGCCGCGCATTCTGGGGTGGATCGTGCAGAGGTAGGGGTAGGTGCCGGGGCTGGCAAAACTCATCCGCACCGATTGCCCCATGCCAATGCGTCCGCTGTCGAACAGCCCCGTCTCGGAGGTGACGGTGTGCGGTGCGAGATCGCGGTTGGTAAAGACCACTTCATCTCCTGCCGCGATGGTCAGGGCAGCGGGGACGTAGGCAAAGCTCTTGATCTCGACCGCATGGACCTTGCCCATGGCCGGTCGCAAGGGCGGCGCGCCCGGTGGCGTGACGGGGGTGGTGGCGGGGCCGAGCCCGCCCGCCCGCGCCGCCAAAACCATCAGCGGCAGGGCAGCAGCGGCGGCAAGCCCGCGAAGGACGAATTGGCGACGCGTCGGCATGACAGATACTCCGCGCGCTAAATGCGCGATGGGGACAGCGTCTCGCGGACGCCGCCCCCTGTCGAGCCACATCGCCGTGAGGCGGGGGCGTCAGTCCATCGGCTTGAAGTTGAACTCGCCACCGTCCTTGATGCCCGAGGGCCAGCGCGCGGTGACGGTCTTGGTCTTGGTGTAGAACTTGAAGCTGTCGGTGCCATGCTGGTTCAGGTCGCCGAAGGCCGACTTCTTCCAGCCGCCGAAGCTGTGATAGGCCAGCGGCACCGGGATCGGCACGTTGATGCCCACCATGCCGACGTTCACGCGGTTGGCGAAATCGCGCGCGGCATCCCCGTCGCGGGTGAAGATCGCGGTGCCGTTGCCCATCTCGTGATCCATGGCGAGCTTCAGCGCTTCCTCGTAGGAGCCCGCGCGCACGGTCGAGAGCACCGGGCCGAAGATCTCCTTGCGGTAGATATCCATGTCGGGCGTCACGCGGTCGAACAGGTGTGCGCCGACGAAAAAGCCATCCTCGTAGCCCTGCAAGCCGAAGTCGCGCCCGTCGACGACCAGTTCGGCCCCCGCATCGACGCCCGACTGCACCATCTTGAGAATGTTCTCTTTGGCGGCGGCGGTGATGACGGGGCCGAAATCCACGTCGTCGCCCGAGGTGTAGGGCCCGACCTTCAGGCTCTCGATCCGCGGCTTGAGCGCGGAGATCAGCCGGTCGGCGGTCTCGTCGCCCACGGGCACCGCGACCGAGATCGCCATGCAGCGCTCGCCAGCGGCGCCATAGCCCGCGCCGACCAGCGCGTCGGCGGCCTTCTCCATATCCGCGTCCGGCATGATGATCATGTGGTTCTTGGCGCCACCAAAGCACTGCACGCGTTTGCCGTTGGCGCAGCCCTTGCCGTAGATGTACTCGGCGATCGGGGTCGAGCCGACAAAGCCGATCGAAGCGATGCCCTCGTGCTCGAGGATCGCGTCCACCGCATCCTTGTCGCCGTTGACGACCTGCAGGATGCCCTTGGGCAGGCCGGCCTCTTCCATCAGCTCGGCGAGCATCATCGGTACCGAGGGCGCGCGCTCGGAGGGCTTGAGGATGAAGGCGTTGCCGCAGGCGATGGCGGGGGCGAACATCCACATCGGGATCATTGCGGGGAAGTTGAACGGGGTGATGCCCGCCGAAACGCCGAGAGGCTGGCGCATTGAATACATGTCGATGCCGGGGCCTGCGCCGTCGGTGTACTCGCCCTTGAGCAGGTGCGGCGCGCCGATGCAGAACTCGACCACCTCAAGTCCGCGCTGCACGTCGCCCTTGGCATCGGGGAGCGTCTTGCCATGCTCGCGGCTCAGCGCCTCGGCCAGCTTGTCCATGTCGCGGTTCAGAAGGCGCACGAACTCCATCATCACCCGCGCACGGCGCTGCGGGTTGGTCGCGGCCCATGCGGGCTGCGCTTTCTGCGCGGTTTCGACGGCGTGGTCGATCTCCTCGCGCGACGCCAGTGGCGCGCGCGATTGCACTTCGCCGGTGGCGGGGTTGAAGACGTCCGAATAACGGCCCGAGCGTCCTTCGACGTGTGCGCCGCCAATGTAATGGGTCAGGTTCTGCATGTCTGGTCCTCCCGAGAACGGTATTTCTTGAGGAGGTGTATAGCCTTGCGGAAATGCGGGTAAAACCGGCATGATACCAAAACAGTTTTGCATTTTTGCATGATAGGGCGGGCTGGCACGTGGAAAACTGGGACGACATCCGCGTTTTTCTCGCGGTCGCGCGCGCTGAAAGCCTGTCGGCGGCGGCACCGGGGCTGAAGATGGACCCCGCGACCTTGGGGCGACGCGTCGCGCGGTTGGAGGAGCGGCTGGGGGCCGCGCTCTTCGTAAAAAGCCCGCAGGGCTACGCGCTGACCGGGCGGGGCGAACGGCTGCAGGCCCATGCGGCGCGTGCCGAAGCCGCGCTGGCGCTGGCGGGGGAGGCGGGGGCGCCGGAACGGGGGCTGACGGGGCAGATCCGCATCGGCGCGCCGGATGGCTGCGCCAACTTCATCCTGCCGCAGGTCTGCGCCGCGATCCAGGCCGAGAACCCGGATCTGGAGCTGCAGATCCTCGCCCTGCCGCGCGTGGTCAACCTGTCCAAGCGCGAGGCCGACATGGCCGTCACCGTGAGCCCGCCACAGGCTGGGCGGCTGACGGTGCAGAAGATCACCGACTACCGCCTGAGCCTTGCCCAGCGCGCCGATGCGCCGCTTCCGCAAAGCCTCGCAGCGCTCGGTGACAGGCCTCTGGTCGGCTACATCCCTGACATGATCTTCGACCGCGAGCTCGATTACCTGGGCGATCTCGGGGCGCGCGGCGTCCCGCTCGCCTCGAACTCGGTTTCGGTGCAGCTGATGATGCTGCGCCACGCGGGCATCGGCATCGTGCATGACTTCGCGCTGCCCTTCGCGCCGGAACTGCGCCGCGTGCTGACGAATGAGCTGTCGCTGACGCGTGCCTTCTGGCTGGTGCGTCATGCCGCTGACCGGCGCTCGACCCGGCTGACCCGTTTCGCCGCGGCGCTGCTCGCGGGGGTGCGTGCCGAGGTGGCGCGTCTCGAGGCGGAATGCTTGACAGGGGGGAGCGCGGAGCGCGACGGTTGAGACATGGCCCCCGGACATCGGGGGCGTCAGCTGAGGAGGGCGTCCATGCTCGTGCAACAAATCCTGAAATCCAAGGCCAGCGATACCGTCGCCACCGTGACACCCGACACCACGGTGGCCGAGGCCGCGCGGCTGTTGTCGGACAAGCGCATCGGTGCTCTCGTGGTCTCTCAGGACGGCAAGCGCGCGCAGGGCATCATCTCCGAGCGCGACATCGTGCGCGAGATCGGAAAGCGCGGGCCAGAATGTCTCGACGAGAAGGTCAGGGAGATGATGACCGCCGACCCCGTGACCTGCCACCGTGACGAGGTCGCCGATCTCGTGCTCGCGCGGATGACCGAAGGCCGGTTTCGTCACATCCCGGTGGTCGACGGCGAAGATATGGTCGGCCTGATCTCGATCGGTGACGTGGTCAAGGCGCGGCTGTCGGAGCTGTCGATGGAGAAGGATGCGCTCGAAGGGATGATCATGGGCCACTGAGGCCTAGCGGCTGCGCCTGCCTGGGGCGGCCCGAGACGGCGCGCAGCCTTGACCGCGCGGCGCGGGGACTTGCATCTCGCGCCGCCGTGATGTCGTGTGGCGCGCGAACATGCGGCGAGGAGACGTCATGCGCATCGGGCTTTACCCCGGAACCTTCGATCCGGTCACACTCGGCCACACCGATATCATCCGTCGGGCCTGCACGCTGGTCGACCGGCTGGTGATCGGCGTGGCGATCAACCGCGACAAGGCACCTCTGTTCTCGCTCGAAGAGCGCGTGGCGATGATCGAAGCGGAGATCGCCCCGATCGCCCAAGCCTGCGGCAACGAGATCGTGGTGCATCCTTTCGAGAATCTGTTGATCGACGCGGCGCGCGACGTCGGCGCGCAGATGATCATCCGCGGGCTGCGCGCGGTGGCGGATTTCGAATACGAATACCAGATGGTTGGCATGAACCGGATGCTCGACAAATCGGTCGAGACAGTCTTTCTCATGGCCGAGGCGCGCCATCAGGCGATCGCCTCCAAGCTGGTCAAGGAAATTGCTCGGCTGGGTGGCGACGTGTCCTCTTTCGTCCCTTCGGGCGTCGAGGAGGCGCTGAAGATCCGTCTGGAGCTCTGACGCGCGGACCCTCAGCGGGGCTTGGGGCGTTGCCCTTCGAACCCGTTGCGAGGAGCGCCCGATGAGCCGAACCCTGACCCGCCTTTCCCTGTCCGTCCTTGCCCTCGCGGCCACCGGCGCACTCGCGCAACAATCGCAGGAAAGCGGGGCGGACATCGCGGCCGAGACCCGAGAGATCCTGAAAAGCGCGCCTTCGGGCGATGCGAAGGAGGCATCCACCGAAAGCAGTGCGAGCGAGGAAACTTCCGCGCCCGCGCCGGCGCCCGCGTCACAAGGCGACACGCCACCTGCGGCCTCCTCCCAGCCGCTCCCCGAGCCCACGCCCGGCGGCTCTTCTGCCCAGCCCGAGACGCTGCGGCTTTTACAGAACAACGGCGCGCAGCCGGTGGAGGCGCAGCAGGGCACGGCGGTGCCGGCGAGCGAGGGCAGCGCCGATGCGGCCCCGGCCTCGGGTAGCAGCTCCACCACGGACGCCGCCCCGGCCCCCGATGCTGCCGTGATGCAGGCCGAACCGGCCAAGAGCGTGCCCACGCCAGAGGCGATCGAGACGGCCATGTACGAGGGCGGCACGCTCCCCGATGGCCAGTCGGCGCTCACCGTCAAGGTGCAGGTGCTGCTCGACCGTGCCCATGTCTCGCCCGGCATCATCGACGGCTGGAAGGGCGGCATGAGCGAAAGCGCCATCGCCGCCTTCGAGGCGCGCGAAGGCTTCGAGGCCGACGGTCAGCTCGACCAACAGGTCTGGGACGCGCTTACCGCCAGCGCGCCCGCGCCGATGCTGCAAAGCTACACAATCACCGAGGACGACATGTCGGGCCTCAGCGATCCGTTGCCCGACGACTATGCCGAACTCGCGAAACTCGATCAGCTTGGCTACACCAGCGTCACCGAAAAGCTGGCCGAACGTTTTCACATGTCCGAAGACTTCCTGAAGGCGCTGAACGCACAAGCGGCATGGCAGGCGGGCACGACCATCACCGTCACCGATCCCGGCCCCCGGCTGGAGACCAAGGTGGCCCGCGTCGAAGTGCGCAAGGGAACCAGCCGTCTTGCGGGCTTTGATGCCGAGGGCCGGATGGTGCTGAACTATCCCGTCACCATCGGCTCGTCGCAAACGCCGTCGCCCTCTGGCACGGTCGAGGTGGTCGGCGTGGCGATGGACCCGACCTACACCTACAACCCGGACGTCAACTTCCAGCAGGGCGACAACGACGAAGTGCTGATCCTGCCGCCCGGTCCCAACGGCCCGGTGGGCTCGGTCTGGATCGATCTCAGCAAGCCGACCTACGGGTTGCACGGTACCTCCAAGCCGGATTCGCTGTTCAATGCCGCCAGCCACGGCTGCGTGCGCATGACCAACTGGGACGCCGAGGAGCTGGCGCATCTGGTGTCGAACGGTGTGACGGTCGAGTTCGTGGAATGAGGGCGCTGATGCTGGCGGTCGCGCTGTCGGGTGGCGCGGCCTCGGCGCAGCAGGCCCCTGAGACGGTGCCGCTGCCCGAGGCGCGGCCCGCCGATCTCGTGACCGATACTGCGCCGTCCCGGCCCGGTGACGCCGACCCCGGAGCCGTGTCGTTCCCCGACGCCATGTCAGAGCCGCTGGATGACGTGGCTGAGGGCACGGAGACGGGGGATGGCGAGACGGAGGCAAGTTCGGAGGGCAATGCGGACAGCTCAGGTGATGATTCAGACGCCGATGCCCCGCTGCCCGACGAGGAGGGAGCCGTGGGCGCGACCGATACCCCACCCGACGCGGGCGCTGCCCCGCGCGATGAGGTGCCGCCGATGCCCGAACGGCTCGCGGCACCTGAGTCCGATCGCGCCGCCTGCCGCGCAGCGCTCGACGAGCTGGGTGCCGTTTGGGAGGAGGGCACACCGCTCGATGACCCCGACACCGCCGATTGCGGCATCGTGTATCCGCTGACGCTGAGCCAGATCGTGCCGGGCGTGGCGCTGTCGCCGCCGGCCCCTATGCGTTGCGAAACGGCGCTGGCTCTGGCGCGCTGGACCACCGAATTCGCGCAGCCCGCGGCCACAAGGCTCGGGCGCGGCGCGCTCACGGAGGTCCGGCAAGGCACGGTCTACAACTGCCGCCGCCGCAACAACGACGCGGAAGGGGTGCTGTCCGAACATGCCTTTGGCAACGCGGTGGATATCATGAGTTTCGGCTTTGCGGAGGGTGCGGATGTCGCGGTCGAGCCGCGCGAGCGCGACGGCACCATGGCCGAGGCGTTTCAGGATGCGGTGCGCGCCAGCGCCTGTCTGGAGTTCACCACCGTACTCGGGCCGGGCTCGGACGCGGCCCATGCCGATCACCTGCATCTCGACGTGAAGGCGCGACGCGGCGGGTTTCGGCTCTGTCAGTAGCGCAGGGATCGACATCCGCCGCCCGGCCCGCCGCAGGGATGGCATCTTGCCGGTTGTACGGCGCTCTGCGAGCTTGAGGCAAACTGCGATGAAGGACCATGGAATGCCAGACGTCGCGCGAACCGCCCAGCAGATGATATCGGGAATGACACCGGTCCTGCGGCCCGGCCTGTTCGGCTTTGTCACGACGCAAGATCCCGATCTTGTCGGGGCGCTCCTTGCGGAGGCTTTCTCAGTCGTGAGGGAGGACGAGGGCGTGTCCCTGCTGCTTCCCGTCGAAGCGGCGCGGCGTGCGGGGCTGGCGGTGGATCTGCCGATGCGCTGCATCACGCTCCACGTCTTCTCCTCGCTCGAAGGGGTAGGGCTGACAGCAGCCGTGGCCTCCGCCCTCGCGAGCGAGGGTATCGCCTGCAACATGGTCGCCGCCTATCACCACGATCACGTCTTCCTGCCCGCGAAGAGGTGCGATCGGGCGATGGAGATATTGATCTCGTTGCAGAACGATACGGCAGGGCAGGCGTCGTCGCAGGGCAGCTGAGGCGGAAGCCGGACGGTGCGCCCACGCGTGGTCGCTCTGGCGACATGTCATTCGTGAAAAAGGCCGCCCCGGGGGGCGGCCTTTCGCGTCATATAGGGGAGGGCGATCAGCCCAGCTTGCCCATCGCCACGGCGGTGTCGGCCATGCGGTTGGAGAAGCCCCACTCGTTGTCGTACCACGTCAGGATGCGGCACATGGTGCCGTCCATGACCTTGGTCTGGTCGGTGTGGAACACCGAGGAGTGCGGGTCGTGGTTGAAGTCCGAGCTCACCAGCGGCTCGTCGGTGAAGCCGAGGATGCCCTTGAGCGGGCCATTGGCGGCATCGCGGATCAGCTGGTTGATCTCTTCCACCGAGGTTTCGCGCTCGGCGTTGAAGGTCAGGTCGACGACCGAGACGTTGGGCGTCGGCACGCGGATCGCGACGCCGTCGAGCTTGCCGTTCAGCTCGGGCAGCACGAGGCCCACGGCCTTGGCGGCACCGGTCGAGGTCGGGATCATCGACAGCGCTGCGGCGCGGCCGCGGTAGAGATCCTTGTGCATCGTGTCCAGCGTCGGCTGGTCGCCGGTGTAGCTGTGGATGGTGGTCATGAAGCCCTTTTCGATGCCGATGGCATCGTTGAGCACCTTGGCCACCGGCGACAGGCAGTTGGTGGTGCACGACGCGTTCGACACGACCTTGTCCTCGGCGGTCAGGCTCTCGTGGTTGACGCCATAGACGATGGTCTTCTCGGCGCCCGAGCAAGGGGCGGAGACGAGCACGCGCTTGGAGCCGTTCTCGAGGTGCATCGCGGCTTTCTCGTGGCTCACGAAGATGCCGGTGCATTCGAGCGCGACGTCGACGTCGGACCAGGGCAGCTCCTTGGGGTCGCGGATCGCGGTGACGCGGATCGGGCCGCGGCCGACATCGATCGTGTCCTCGGTGGTCTTCACCTCGTGCGGGAAACGGCCATGCACGCTGTCGTAGCGCAGCAGGTGGGCGTTGGTCTCAACGGGGCCGAGATCGTTGATGGCCACGACCTCGATGTCGGTGCGGCCGGATTCGATGATGCCGCGCAGGACGTTGCGCCCGATGCGGCCGAAGCCGTTGATTGCTACCTTGACAGCCATGGGAGTCTCCTCGGGAATTGCCGGGCTTGGGTTCGGCGCCAAGATCGGCATTTGTGGCCCCGCGTCAACCAAAGATCGCCCCGGCGGCCCCCTTGTGCGGCGACATCGTCGGCCCGAGGACCGGTTTCAGCGCCAGACCGCGAGCCAGCGCATCAGATCGAGCCCCGCACGCGCAACCGTGAGCGCGCCCCTGCCATCGAGCCAGTAGTGATCGGCCACGAGGGCGGCTAGGATGGCCGCGAATACTGCGAGGGCGATGGAGGTGCTCATGCTGGCCAATCTAGACCCTGGTGCCCCGGACGCGCAGGCCCCGACGGGCGCGGGGCTGCGCGTGGACGATTGGCTGTTGCTGATCGGTCGTCTGTTGATCGCCATGCTGTTCATCGGCGGCGCGGCGCAGAAGGCCTTCGAGCCGGATCAGGTGATCGGCCTGCTGACCGGCTGGCGCCTGCCGGGGCTGCTGGTCTGGCCGGCGCTGGCTTACAACGCCGCGGCCGGTCTGGCGCTAGCCTTCGGGGTGGCGGTGCGGCCCGTGGCGCTGTCGCTGGCGCTCTATTGCGTCGTCACCTCGGTGTTCCACTTTCTTCCCGATGACCCGTGGCAAATGACGATCTTCGTCAAGAACTGGTCGATCGCGGGCGGCTGCCTCGCGCTTGCCGTCGCGGGCGCGGGGCGGATCGCGGTGCGCCTCGACTAGGTAGCCCCAAGCTTGCGGGCCGTGAACACATGCGCCCTGAGGTCGAGCACCAACGGCGTGCCGATCCGCGCCGTCAGTTCGGCCCTCATCCGCGCGACCACCTCTTCGGGGTCGAGGCCGCGATCGGCCAGTTCACCGATGATCGGGTTGCCATAGACCAGTCCCCGCGCAAAACCCTCCGGGTCCGTTACCTCGCGGCGCAGCGGCTGCTCACTATGCTCGGCGGCAAAGCCCCCCTGCGCCAGATCCGACAGCGCCTGTTCGGGGTCGTCATAGGAAAATGGGTATTTGTAGAAACCGGGCGGGTCGTCCGGAAACGCCTGCTCCGCCACGGCTTCGGCGGCTTGGGCGAACGCGTTGTCGCGCATCGCGGCCCAGCTGCTGAACAAAAGCCGCCCGCCGGGGCGCAGCACGCGCCCCGCCTCGCGGAAGGCCGCCACCTTGTCGGGAAAGAACATCACCCCGAACTGGCAGATCACGAGATCGAAACTGGCGTCGGGAAAGGGCAGGGCCATGGCGTCGGCTTGCACGATCTTTACATCCTCGCCCGGCGCGAACTTGCCCTGCGCGACCTCGAGCATCGCGGGACTGAGATCGGTGACGACGAGGCGCGAGGGCGTGGGCAGGGTGTCGCGCAGGCGGCGGCTCAGGATGCCGGTGCCCGCGGCGATCTCCAGCACCGAAGCGGGCCTGAGCGCGACGGCGCGGCGTGCAAGGTCCTCGGCTGCGTCCGCGAAGATCCAAGGCCCGAGGCCCGTGTCGTAGTGGCGGGGGATGTCGCCGGTGAAGAAACGCGGTGCCTCGGCCATGATTATGCTCCCTGACGGGAGGGCCCCGCCGTGGTCGCAGCATAGCATGACGACTGTGCAGTGATGAGGCCGCCAATCCCAAAGCAAAAGGGGCGGCCCGAAGGCCGCCCCCTGATCTTGCGAGGTCGCGTCGCTCAGAGCAGCGACTTCACCTTCTCGACCACGGCCTGTGCCGTGATGCCGAACTTTTCGTAGAGCGTCTCGGCGGGGGCGGAGGCGCCGAAGCCCTCCATGCCCACGAAGCCCGCCTTCTGCTCGCGGCCGCGCTCGCCCAGAAGCAGACGGTCCCAGCTCTGGCGCACGCCCGCCTCGATGGCGACGCGCACCGGCCCCGCGGGCAGCACGCGCTTGCGGTAGGCTTCGTCCTGGGCCGCGAACAGCTCCATGCAGGGCACGGAAACGATCCGCACGCCGATGCCCTCGGCTTCGAGCATGTCGCGTGCCATCATCGCGACCTCGACCTCGGAGCCCGATGCCATGAGGATCGCGCGGCGCTTTTCGCCCGCCTCGCGCAGCACATAGGCGCCTTGCTCGGTGAGGTTCTTGGTCTTGTGCTCATTGCGCACCGGCATCAGGTTCTGGCGGCTCAGCGCCAGCACCGAGGGGCGGTCGGTGGTCGTCAGCGCGATCTCCCAGGCCTCGGCGGTCTCGACCGTGTCGGCGGGGCGGAATACGTAGGTATTCGGTGTCGCGCGCAGCATCGACAGGTGTTCGACCGGCTGGTGGGTCGGGCCGTCTTCGCCCAGACCAATGCTGTCGTGGGTCATCACATAGACCACCGGCTGGTGCATCAGCGCCGAGAGGCGCATCGCGCCGCGCGCGTAGTCGGTGAAGGCCATGAAGGTGCCGCCATAGGGGCGCAGGCCACCGTGCAGCGCGATGCCGTTCATCGCCGCCGCCATGCCGTGCTCGCGGATGCCGTAATGGATGTAGCGGCCCGAGCGGTTGTCGGGCGAGAACACTTCCATGTCGCCCGAACGGGTGTTGTTCGAGCCGGTCAGGTCGGCCGAGCCGCCCACGGTTTCGGTCATCACGCCGTTGACGACGTTGAGCACCATCTCCGAGGACTTGCGCGAGGCCACGGATTTCGCGTTCTCCACGGCCTCTTTCTTGAAAGCGCGGATCTTGGCGGAGAGGGCCTTCGGGGCCTCGCCGGCGAAGGCGCGCTCGAACTCGATGCGCTTGCGCTCGGACAGCGCGTCGAAGCGCTCGCGCCATTCTTCATGTGCCTTGGCACCGCGCGCGCCCATCGCTTCCCATTGCGACTTCACGTCCGAGGGGATCTCGAAGGGGGCGTGATCCCAGCCGTAGGCCTTCTTGGTGTCGGCGATGAGCGTGGCGTCGGTCAGCGCGCCGTGGCCCTTTGCGGTGTCCTGCGCCGAGGAGCCGAGTGCGATATGCGTCTTGCAAGCGATCATCGAGGGGCGCGGATCGGCCTTGGCGGCGACGATCGCGGCGTCGATGGCCTCGGGGTCATGCCCGTCGATCGACTGGACGTGCCAGCCAGAGGCTTCGAAGCGCGCCGCCTGATCGGTGATGTCGGCGATCGACACCTTGCCGTCGATGGTGATGCCGTTGTCGTCGAAGAACACGACGAGCTTCGACAGCTTCTGCATGCCGGCAAGCGCGATCGCCTCCTGGCTCACGCCCTCCATCAGGCAGCCGTCACCGGCCATGACATAGGTGTGATGGTCGACGATCTTCGAGCCGTACTTGGCGCGCAGCATCTCTTCGGCAATGGCAAAGCCGACCGAGTTGGCGATGCCCTGACCGAGCGGGCCGGTGGTGGTCTCCACGGCGTCGAGATACTCGCTCTCGGGGTGGCCGGCGGTCTTGGCGCCCCACTGGCGGAAGTTCTTCACTTCGTCGAGCGTGACCTCTTCGTAGCCGGTCAGATGCAGCACCGAATACAGCAGCATCGAGCCGTGGCCCACCGAGAGGATGAAGCGGTCGCGGTCGGCCCACTTGGGGGCCTTGGGGTCGAACTTCAGGTGGTTTTCGAACAGCACGGTGGCGACATCGGCCATGCCCATCGGCATGCCGGAGTGACCCGAGTTGGCCGCCGCGACGGCGTCGAGGGTCAGGGTGCGGATGGCCGCAGCCTTCCTCCAGTGCTCGGGATGCTTGTCGCGCAGGGCGGCGATGTCCATGGGTGTCCTCCGGTTTGCATCGGGGACGCGGCCGCGGCCCCCTCGTTGCGCATGGTATTGACAGGGGGCGCGGGCGAGTTCAAGCGAACGGGCGGAGCCGTGCTCCGGCGGGGCGCGGTTTGCGGGCTGCGCGGGCGTGGTCTAGGTTTTCCGAAGCCCGGCGCGATTCGGACGGCCCTTGGCCGATCGAGGATGCGACGGGGCAGGGCAGGCAGGGGCGCGATGACCGACATCACCGAATTTGAGAGCCGCCTTTCGGCGGCGCTGGACCGGATTGGCCAAGGGCTCGACCGGATCGAGAGCGCCGGGCCGCGCGGCGACGACGACGCGCTCGGGGCCGAACTGGACGCGCAGCAGCAAGCCAATGTCGAACTTGAACATCGGCTCAAGGCGCTGCGCGAGGAACAAGATAGCCGGCTCGCCGCCTTCGAGGCACGAATCGAGGCGCAGAACGCCCAGATGGCCGAGCTCGACGGGCAGCTTCAGGCGCTGCGCCACTCCAACGCCGAGCTGCGCGAGGTCGCGGGCGAACTGCGCGAGGCAATGGAGGCCGAATTGGCCGACCCTGAGCTGATCGACCGCGCCATGGCCGCCGAGCTGGAGGCGCTGCGTGCCGAGCGCGACGCCGAAGTGGCCGAGCTGGGCGCGGTGCTGTCGGAACTGAAACCGCTGGTCGAGGAGCGCGAGTGATGCCGCAGGTCGAGATTACCATCGGCGGACGCGCCTTCACGGTCGCCTGCCAGTCGGGCGAGGAGCCCTATCTGACCGCCGCCGCCAAGCTGCTCGACGAAGAGGCCTCTGGTCTGGCGAGCCAGGCCGGGCGGATGCCCGAGAGCAAGATGCTGTTGATGGCGGGCCTCATGCTGGCCGATCGCGCGGCGGGCCTCGAGGATCGGCTGCGCCAGGCCGAGAATTACGCGGGCCAAGTCGAGCGGCGTCTGAGCCAGACCGAGGCTACGATCAACAAGATGCGCAGCGAGCCGCAGAAGGTCCAGGTCGAGGTGCCGGTGATCCCGCATGGGCTGATCGAGATGCTGGCCGAGATGACGGCCCGCGCCGAAGCGTTGGCCGAGCGGGTCGAGAAGGCGGGGGTCTGACGCGCTCAGCCCGCGCCTTCGTGGACCTCGATGTGATCGGGCCGCCCGCCGCGGCCGATGACGCGAACCCAGACGTAATGCCCCCGACCGCTTCGGATGTCGTCGAGGATATATGCCGGTGCCCCCGGCCCGCGCGCGTATAGATCGGGAATGCGCGAACGCATGTCACGCGAGGCGAACAGCCCGTCGGTCCCGTCGCCCTCGTCCCGTCGACCGAACCGGTGATAATTTGCCCGGTCCTGTTGCAGGATCGCGGCGATGTCGGTGAGACGGACCCCGCGCGAGTTCACCATGTCATTTGGAGAGAGCCAGGCGGCGTAGGAGGTGATGACCTCCTGCGCCGAGGCGGACGGCGCCAGGATGGCCAGCGCGGCAGCAATAACAATGGACTTCATCGCAGCACCTCCACAGATCGCGATACCGCGGGAAGTGTGCAGATCAGATGGGATTGACGCAAGGGAAGCCTGTGCAAAAGGACAGGCCGCGATCTTGGAGGATCGCGGCCTGTTCCGGCATTCCTTCGGTTCGCGTCAGCCCTTGTTGGCGTCGCGGATCTTCTCGGCGGCGTCGCGGTCGAAGCTGACTCCATTGGTCTCGAGCAGCTGGTCCAATTCGCCCGACAGCGTCATCTCGGTGATGATGTCGCAGCCGCCGACGAACTCGCCCTTGACGTAGAGCTGCGGGATCGTCGGCCAGTCGGAGTAGTCCTTGATGCCCTGACGGATGTCGTTGTCCTCGAGCACGTTCACGTCCCGAAATTCGAGGCCCATGAAGTTGAGCACGCCAGCGACGCGGCTCGAAAAGCCGCACTGCGGCATGGTCTTGGTGCCCTTCATGAAGAGCACGACGTCGTTCGATTTGACGATCTCTTCGATGCGGGCGTTGGCGTTGGTGGTGTCCTGCGCGGTCATGTGCGTGTCCTTTGCGGGAATGGGGGTCAATCGGGTGCCTTAGTGGTCAGCGCCAGCGCGTGCAGATCGCCCGAGGGGCCATCCATGCGGCCCTTGAGGGCGGCGTAGACGGCGCGCTGTTGCTGCACCCGGTTCTGGCCGCGGAAGCTCTCGTCGATCACCTCGGCGGCATAATGATTGCCGTCTCCGGCGAGGTCGGTGATGGAGATCTTCGCCTCGGGAAAGGTCTCTCGCAGGAGATCCTCGATTTCCTGTGCGCTCATCGCCATGTCTGTCTTCCTCGCCTGTTCATGTCGCTTCAGATGTAGGCGGCGCCCCGGCGGCACGCAAGGCCGCCGCCGGGGCAGTATCTCAGACCGCCAGCTCTGCCTCGGCCGCCGGGATGTGCAGCGCCTCTTCGAAAGCGGTGCGATAGAGCTTTGAAAGCTCGGCCAGCGGTGCGGTGGCACCGCCGAGGCTGACGCCCGCGCCGCCAAAGCGACCGACGCGCGCCAGAGGGATGCCGGCGGAGCCCGCAGCGGCCTCCAGCGTCGCGGCACTCTCTTCGTCGGCGGCGATCAGGTAGCGGCCCTGATCCTCGCCAAACAGCGCCGCGGTGCCCGTAACGCCGATCTCGACGCCAAGTCCCGCACCCTCGGCCATCTCGAAGGCCGCAAGCGCCAGACCGCCGTCCGAGAGATCGGTGCAGGCGCGGATCAGGCCATGGTTGTCGCGCACGAAGAGGCCATGCGTCTTTTCGGCGGCGAGATCGACATGCGGCGCATCGCCCTCGTCGCGGCCCAGCATCTCCCAAAGCAGCGCCGAGCAACCCAGATGCCCCTCGGTTGTGCCAAGCATCAGCGCCACGTCGCCCTCGCGGGGCTGCGTGCCGATGGCGCGGTCGGTGGTCTCGATCAGGCCGACGCCGCCAATGGTGGGGGTCGGCAGGATGCCGGTGCCGTCGGTCTCGTTGTAAAGCGAGACGTTGCCAGACACGATCGGGAAGTCGAGTGCGGCACAGGCTTCGCCGATGCCTTTGATCGCGCCGACGAGCTGGCCCATGATTTCGGGCTTTTC
This sequence comes from uncultured Limimaricola sp., assembly GCF_964022235.1. NCBI lineage: Bacteria > Pseudomonadati > Pseudomonadota > Alphaproteobacteria > Rhodobacterales > Paracoccaceae > Limimaricola > uncultured Limimaricola sp. The sequence continues at coordinate 48,327 of NZ_CAXHZL010000004.1, forward strand.
GGGGTTGCCGAAGTTCAGGTTGTCGGTCGCGGCGAGCGGCTTGGCCCCCGTGGCGATCAGGTTGCGCCAGGCCTCGGCCACGGCCTGCTTGCCGCCTTCAAAGGGGTTCGCCTTGACGTAGCGCGGCGTCACGTCCGAGGTGAAGGCCAGCGTCTTGTCGGTGCCGTGCACCCGCACGAGGCCCGATCCCGCACCCGGCGCACGCGCCGTGTCGCCCATCACCATGTGGTCGTACTGCTCCCAGACCCACGCCTTGTGGGCATGGTTGGTCGAGCCGATCAGCGCGCGCAGGCCCGCGATCGCGTCGATCTCATCCACGGTCCCGAGCGGCGCGGCTTGGGGCGTCTCGATCCAAGGACGGTCGTACTCCGGCGCAGTGCCCGACAGCGCCTTGAGTGGCAGGTCGGCCTTCACCTCGTCGCCATGCACGATGAGGAACCGGTCCTCGGGGATCGTCTCGCCGACGATGGCGAAGTCGAGATCCCATTTGTCGAAGATCGCCCGCGCCTCGGCCTCCTTTTCAGGGAGCAGCACCATGAGCATCCGCTCCTGGCTTTCCGACAGCATCATCTCATAGGCGGTCATCGCCTTTTCGCGGCAGGGCACGCGGTCGAGATCGAGACGGATGCCGAGATTGCCCTTGTCGCCCATCTCCACCGCCGAACAGGTGAGACCGGCGGCCCCCATGTCCTGAATGGAGATGACGGCGCCAGAGGCCATCAGCTCGAGGCAGGCCTCCATCAGGCGCTTTTCGGTGAAGGGGTCGCCGACCTGCACCGTGGGGCGCTTGTCCTCGATCGTGTCGTCGAATTCGGCCGAGGCCATGGTCGCGCCGCCGACGCCGTCACGCCCGGTTTTCGCGCCGAGATAGACCACCGGCATGCCGACGCCCGAGGCCGCCGAGTAGAAGATCGCATCCGCATCGGCGAGACCGGCGGCAAAGGCGTTGACGAGGCAGTTGCCGTTGTAGCTCGGGTGAAACCGCACCTCGCCGCCGACGTTCGGCACGCCAAAGCAGTTGCCGTAGCCGCCGACGCCGGAGACCACGCCCGACACGAGGCGACGGGTCTTGGGGTGATCGAGGCTGCCAAAGCTCAGCGCGTTCATCGCCGCGATGGGCCGCGCGCCCATGGTGAAGACGTCGCGCAGGATGCCACCCACGCCGGTCGCGGCCCCCTGATAGGGCTCGATGTAGCTGGGGTGGTTGTGGCTCTCCATCTTGAAGACCACGGCCTGACCGTCGCCGATGTCGACCACGCCCGCGTTCTCGCCGGGGCCGCAGATGACCTGCGGGCCCTCGGTGGGCAGGGTGCGCAGCCATTTCTTCGACGACTTGTAGGAGCAGTGCTCGTTCCACATGGCCGAAAAGATGCCAAGCTCGGTAAAGCTCGGCGCGCGGCCGATGATCTCGAGGATGCGCGCGTATTCGTCGGGCTTGAGCCCGTGCGCGGCGATGAGGTCGTCGGTGATCTGGGGGTCGGACATGCGGGCGCTCTCCTGCTGGTCGCGCGCGTCATACAAGCAGGCCGCCGCAGGGGAAAGCGGGTTTAGCGCCCCGATCAAGCTTCGTGGCCCGGCCCGCTATCCGGTCCGGCCAAAAAAAAAGCCGGGCACACAGGCCCGGCAAGTCCAACAGGGAGGTATGAAGCGATGCGCCGCAAAGCAGCATCGGCTTCAATTGCCGAGATATATAGCAGTATGTGAACGATCAAGTTCAAATGTCCCGCCCATCGGACAATGCCGTCATGCGTCACATGCATGGCTGTTTTTTGGGCAATCCGCCTAATCCGCGACCTGTTCGCGAAGTTTGCGACGATGCGCCTGCACCTCTTCCTGCACGAAATCGCGGAACGCCGCGACGCGCTTGGATTGCCGCAGCTCCTCGGGATAGGCCAGAAACACGGGAACCTCGCCGGATTCAAGGTCGGGCAACACCCGCACCAGCCCCGGGAAATGTTCGTTGAGATAGTTGGGCAGCACGCCGACGCCGAGGTTGTTGAGCACCGCCTGCAGCACGCCGAAGTAGTTGTTCACTGTGAGTAGGGAGGGGATGTTGTTGGCCATCAGCTCCTGCACCATCGACGCCCCTGCGGCGACCTGCGCCGAGCTGGGGTTCTGGCAGATCAGGCGGTGGTTCTCGAAATCCTCGACCCGGTCGATCGGGCCCGCCTTGTCGAGATATTCCCGCGTCGCATAAAGCCGCATCCGCACGTTCATCAGCCGCTTGCGGATCAGGTCGGCCTGGCTCGGCTCCTTCATGCGGATCGCGACGTCGGCCTCGCGCATCGGCAGGTCGAGCACGCGTTCTTCGAGGATCAGGTCGATCTTGAGGTCGGGATAACGCTCGTAGAGCTTGGGCAGGCGCGGCGCGAGCCACAGCGTGCCAAAGCCGATCGGCGTGGTGATTTTGATCTCGCCGAAGACCTCTTCCTCGCTGTCGCGGATGCGCGCCGAGGCGGCCTCCAATCGCTTGTTCATGGCGCGGGTCGCGTCGAACAGCAGCTCGCCCTGCTCGGTGAGGATCAGCCCGCGCGCGTGGCGGTGAAACAGCGTGGTGTTGAGCTGCTCCTCCAGCGACCTGATCTGTCGGCTGACCGCCGACTGGCTCAGATGCAGCGAATCGCCCGCGTGGGTAAGGCTGCCCGCATCCGCCACCGCATGAAAAATTCGCAGCTTGTCCCAGTCCATCGCTATCCGTCCTGCCTTCATCCTTGAGCCGCGCCATCTATGACCGGGCACGGTGCTTGCAAAGCGCCTGCGCGGTTTTTCGCGCCTGCGCCAGAGAAACCCCGCGCAGCATAACGCCAAAATACGATAATTGCCGAATTTCTCGTCACTTTCGACGCAAGGTCGCGCAATGCCGCGCCCTCGGTGCACACAATGCCGCCAATTCCCCCCGCGGGCGCGCCAAAGCACCGATGGATTTCCCCTGCAAAGCCTCGTATGTCTCGGACCCTACAGGGCAAAAGAGCAAGGTGGCGCGATGGCGGTCGGGATCTTCGATAGTGGCTTGGGCGGACTCACGGTGCTGGGCGCGATCGAAAAGCGTCTGCCCGAGGTGCCCTTGGTCTATTTCGGCGACAATGCCCATGCGCCTTACGGTGTGCGCACCGCCGACGACATCTATGATCTGACCACCCAAGCCACCGAGCGGCTGTTCGACGCGGGCTGCGATCTCGTCATCCTCGCTTGCAACACCGCCTCCGCCGCCGCGCTGCGCCGGATGCAGGAGGGCTGGGTGCCCAAGGGCAAGCGGGTGCTGGGCGTGTTCGTGCCGCTGATCGAGGCGCTGACCGAGCGGCACTGGGGCGACAATTCGCCTCCGCGCGAGGTCGGCGTGAAACATGTGGCGCTCTTTGCTACCCCTGCCACGGTGCGCTCTCGCGCGTTCCAGCGCGAGCTCGCGTTCCGCGCCATCGGCGTCGATGTCGAGGCGCAGGCCTGCGGCGGCGTGGTCGATGCGATCGAGGAGGGCGACCTGATCCTTGCCGAGGCGCTGGTGCGGTCCCATGTCGACGCGCTTAAGCGCAAGATGCCCGAGCCCGACGCCGCGATTTTGGGCTGCACGCATTACCCGCTGATGGAAGAGACCTTTCAGGATGCGCTGGGCGCCGATGTAAAGGTCTTCAGCCAAGCCAGTCTCGTGGCCGAGAGCCTTGCGGATTACCTTGACCGCCGCCCCGAGATGGTCGGACCCGGCACCGAGAGCCTGTTCCTGACCACCGGCAACCCCAAGAACGTGTCGAACCGCGCCACGCAATTCCTGCGCCGCAAGATCGAGTTCATCCCGGCCTGAAGCCTGGCCCGAGCGCAAACCTGTCTCCATTCTCCGACAAGGAGCCCCACATGACCCATTCCGCCGCCATCCTTGGAGCCTCGGGCTATACAGGTGCCGAGCTTGTCCGCCTGATCGCGACGCATCCCGGCATCGAGGTCGCGGCGCTGTCGGGCGACCGCAAGGCGGGCATGGCGATGGGCGAGGTATTCCCGCATCTGGGCCATCTCGACCTTCCCAAGCTCTGCACCATCGACGAGATCGATTTCTCGACCATCGACATCGCCTTTTGTGCGCTGCCCCATGCGATGAGCCAGGCGGTGATCGCGGATCTGCCCAAGGATCTGAAGATCGTCGATCTCTCGGCCGACTTCCGGCTACGCAACGATGGCGAATACGAAAAGTGGTACGGCAAGCCGCATGCCGCGATGGATCTGCAGGCCGAAGCCGTCTATGGCCTGACCGAGTTCTACCGCGACGAGATCGCAGGCGCGCGGCTCGTCGCCGGAACCGGCTGCAACGCCGCCACCGTACAGTTCGCGCTGCGGCCCTTGATCGAAAAGAGTCTGATCGACCTCGACGACATCGTTTGCGACCTCAAGAACGGCGTCTCCGGTGCGGGCCGCTCGCTCAAGGAGAACATGCTTTTCGCCGAGCGCTCCGAGGACGTTCTGGCCTATTCGGCGGGCGGCACGCATCGCCACTTGGGCGAGTTCGACCAGGAGTTCAGCCAGATCGCGGGCCGCGACGTGCGCATCCTCTTCACCCCGCATCTTGTGCCGGTGAACCGCGGCATCCTCGCCTCGTGCTACGTGAAGGGCGATCCGCAAGCCATTCACGAGGCACTGCAATCGCGCTACGAGGCCGAGCCGTTCCTGCGCGTGCTGCCGTTTGGCAAGCTGCCGGGGATGAGCCACGTGCAGGGGTCGAACTTCTGCCACATGGGCGTCGCGGGTGACCGGGTTTCTGGCCGCACTCTGGTGGTCTCGACCCTCGACAACCTGTGCAAGGGCTCCTCTGGTCAGGCGCTGCAGAACGCTAACCTGATGCTCGGGCTGCCCGAAACCCAAGGCCTGATGCTGGCCCCGGTGTTTCCCTGATGCGCGGGCTGAAGAAAACCCGCCGCATCCAGGTGCTGGCGCTCGCGGCCGTGGCGCTGGTGCTGGCCACCGGGATCATCGGCTATGCGATGCGCGATGGCATCAACTTCTTCCGCTCGCCCGCGCAGGTCATGGCCGAGCCGCCTACGCCGACCGAGGTGTTTCGCCTGGGCGGTCTCGTCGAGGCGGGCACGCTTGTGCGCGGGCAGGGCGAGACGGTGACCTTCTCGGTCACCGACGGCGCGGCCTCGGTGCCGGTCGCCTATACCGGCATCCTGCCTGACCTCTTCGAGGAGGGTCAGGGCATGGTCGGTCAGGGCCGCTGGACCGGCGAGCGATTCGAGGCGATCGAGATCCTCGCCAAGCACGACGAGAGCTACATGCCCAAAGAGGTGATCGACGCGCTGCAGGAGCAAGGCGTCTACAAGGCACCGGACGCAGCGCCCGCGTCGAATTAACCGGGTCTTGGCACTCTTCCATCCGGGGTCACGGAGGGTGAGAGATGAAGAGCGTGGAAGAGATAGCGGCCGAAATCGTCGCGCGCGAAGGCGGCTATGTCGACGACCCGGACGATCCGGGCGGGGCCACGAACATGGGCGTCACCATCGGCACGCTGCGGCGGCTGGGCTATGATCTCGACGCCGATGGCCGGATCACCACCGCCGATCTCAAGCGCCTCAGCCGGGCGCAGGCCACCGGGATTTTCATCGAGCACTACTACAAGCGGCCCCGCATCGACGCGCTGCCTGAACCGCTGCGCGCCTCGGTCTTCGACATGTATGTCAATTCGGGTGCCAACGCGGTGAAAATCCTGCAGCGCCTGCTCGTGGCGATGCGCATTCCTGTCGCGATCGACGGCATCATCGGGCCGCAGACCATCGCGGCGGCGGCGCGCGCGCAGGCCGCGGCCCCCGATCATCTGGCGGATGCCTACGGCATCGCCCGGCGCAATTACTACTACAGCCTCGCCGATCGCCGCCCGGCGAGCCGCAAATACGCGCGCCGGCGCGACGGCGGCAAGGGCGGCTGGATCACCCGCGCCGAGGAATTCATCGCGCCGAAATACCGCCTCACCGAGGCGCAGCATCGCGAAAGGGTCGCAGCATGGGGTTGATCGGGGGGATCTTCACGACGCTGTTCGGCGCACGCCGCAACGTCGTGGTCGAAACGGTCGAGGCGTTTCGCGAGAACGCCGAAAGCGGTGCGGTGCGGGCGTCGGATCACCGCGCGGACGTGCTGGCGCAATATGCCGCCGAAATGGCGCGCGAGCGGCGCGGGCATTGGGACCGCTTCATTGACGGGCTGAACCGGTTGCCGCGCCCGGCGATGGCCTTCGGCACGCTCGGACTGATCGGGGCGGCGATGACCGACCCGGTCTGGTTCATGGCCCGCATGGAGGGGCTGGCGCTGGTGCCCGAGCCACTTTGGTGGCTGATGGGCGCGGTGGTCAGCTTCTACTTCGGGGCGCGGATGCAGGCGCATGGCCAGAGCTTCGAGCGCGAGATGGCCGAGGCGCTGGCGCGGATGCGGACGCTTCGGCCCGAGCCCGCGCCCATACCCTTGCCCGAGCCAGCGGCCGCGCCCTTGCCGCGACCGATCGGGGCCAAGGCCCGGGTCGGCGGTGAAGCCAACGCGGCGCTCGAGGATTGGCAGCGCACGCAGGCGTGACCGGCTTCCCGCGTGGGAGCGACGATCCGTCCCGCCCCCGTGATAGCGCGGGCCGGGCGGATCGGTTACAACCTTGTCCATGTTGATCGAACTTGGACACTTCGCCCTGATTCTGGCCTTTGCCACCGCCATCGTTCAGATGGTGGTGCCGCTCATCGGTGCACAAAAGGGCTGGCGCGGCTGGATGGGCGTGGCAGAGCCCGCCGCCACCGCGCAATTCGCGCTCACCGCCTTCGCCTTCGGAACCCTGACGGTGGCCTTCGTCACCTCGGATTTCTCGGTAGCACTGGTGGTGGCCAATTCGCATTCCTTGAAGCCGATGCTCTACAAGGTGAGCGGCGTCTGGGGAAACCACGAGGGATCGCTGCTCTTGTGGTTGGTGATCCTGTCGGGCTTCGGCGCGACCGCCGCCTGGTTCGGCGGCAACCTGCCCGAGCGGCTTCGTGCGCGGGTGCTGGCGGTGCAGGCCTCGATCGGCGTCGCCTTCTTCGCCTTTTTGCTGTTCACCTCGAACCCGTTCCTGCGCATGGCGGTGCCGCCCTTCGACGGGCAGGACCTGAACCCGCTCCTGCAGGACCCCGGCCTCGCGTTTCACCCGCCGTTTCTCTACCTCGGCTATGTCGGCCTCTCGATGTCGTTCTCCTTTGCGGTCGCGGCGTTGATCGAAGGTCGCGTCGATGCCGCATGGGCGCGCTGGGTTCGGCCCTGGACCCTCGCCGCATGGTTGTTTCTGACCATTGGCATCGCGCTGGGTTCGTGGTGGGCCTATTACGAACTGGGCTGGGGTGGCTTCTGGTTCTGGGATCCGGTCGAAAACGCGAGCTTCATGCCGTGGCTTCTGGCCGCCGCCCTGCTGCATTCGGCCATCGTCACCGAAAAGCGCGAGGCGCTCAAAAGCTGGACCGTGCTGCTGGCGATCCTTGCCTTCAGCTTCTCGCTCTTGGGCACCTTCATCGTACGCTCGGGCGTGCTCACCTCCGTGCACGCCTTCGCCAACGATCCCGAGCGCGGCGTCTTCATCCTGATGATCCTCGCCGTCTTCACCGGCGGCGCGCTGACGCTCTATGCCGCGCGCGCCCATGCGATGGAGGCCAAGGGCGTTTTCGGCCTCGTGAGCCGCGAGAGCGCGCTGGTGGCCAACAACGTGCTGCTCGCCGTGGCGGCGATGGTGGTCTTTGTCGGCACGCTCTGGCCCCTGATCGCCGAGATGGCCTTTGGCCGGGTGCTGTCGGTCGGCCCGCCGTTCTTCGACGCGGCATTCACGCCGTTCTTCGTGGCGCTGGCGCTGCTGCTGCCGCCGGGCACGCTCATCGCATGGAAGCGCGCCTCGGGCGGTCGGGTGCTGCGGCAACTTTGGCCCGCCCTGACGCTGGCGCTGGCGCTGTTGCTGCTGGGCTACGCGCTTGGTTCGGGGCGCTCGGCGTTGGGCCCGTTGGGTCTGGCCCTCGGCGGCTGGGTGATCGGCGGCGCCGGGACCGATCTCTGGGCGCGCTCGGGGCGTGGGGCGCTCTCCGCGCGCTTGGGTCGCTTGCGCCGCCTGCCGCGCGCCGATTGGGGACGCGGGATGGCGCATGGCGGGCTTGGCGTCACCATCATCGGTATCGCTGGCCTGCTGGCTTGGCAGCAAGAGGACATCCGCGTCGCCGAGATCGGCGACACTTGGACCCTTGGTCGCTATGAGATCACGCTCGACACGGTGCGCGAGGCCGAAGGGCCGAACTATCTCACCACCATCGGCGAAATGTCGGTGCGCGAAAACGACCGCGTGGTGGCGACCCTGCTGCCCGAAAAGCGGTTCTACCCGGTGGCGGGCATGCCCACCACCGAGGCCGGGATCGACGGCGGGATATGGCGCGACCTCTACCTCGTGATCGGCGATCCGCAGGACGGCGGCGGCTGGGCCGTGCGCAGCCATGTCAAACCCATGGCGGGCTGGATCTGGGCCGGTGCCATCCTGATGGCGCTTGGCGGTCTCACCTCGCTGTCCGACCGGCGGATGCGCGTGGCGGCGGGGGCACGGCGCGCCGCGCCCGCGCCGGTGGCGGCAGAGTGAGGCGGCTGGCCCTCCTCCTCGCCCTCGTGGCAGCACCCGCCTTCGCGGTGCAGCCCGACGAGGTGCTCGACGATCCCGCGCTCGAAGCGCGCGCGCGCGACATCAGCGCCGGGCTCCGCTGCCCGGTTTGCCGCAACGAGAGCATCGACGAGAGCAATGCGGGCGTCAGCCGCGATCTGCGCCTGATGGTGCGCGAGCGGCTGCTCGCGGGCGACACCGATGCCGAAACGATGCAGGCCGTGGTCGACCGCTATGGCGAATACGTGCTGCTCAAGCCCGATGCCTCGGGAGCCAACCTGATCTTGTGGCTCGCCGCCCCCGGCCTGCTGATCCTCGCGGGTGGCGTCGCCTTCGTGTCGATCCGTCGTCGCGCCTCGGGCCCCGAGGATCGCCTCACCGAAGAGGAAGAGACCAAGCTCCGGGACATCCTGAAGCCCTGACGCTTGGTTGCCCCTTTTTTCGCGCGCGCGCCGCTGTAGGCTCGCTCGCGAACCAGGGGAGAGCTTTGATGGACTACCAGACGATCGGTCTCGCGGTGAAGGAGGGCGTGGCGCTGCTCACGCTCGACCGCCCGGCGGTGATGAATGCGCTCAACACCCAGATGCGGGCCGAGATCACCCATGCCCTGCGCAACCTCGACGCCAGCGCGCGGGTGCTGGTGCTGACCGGTGCGGGCCGCGCCTTCTGCTCGGGTCAGGATCTGGGCGACACCGGCAACGCCAACGTCACCGATCTCGAGCGTGTGCTGCGCGACGAATACGTGCCGATGCTGCTCGCATTGCGGGATCTGCCGGTGCCCAGCATCGCCGCGGTGAACGGGGCCGCGGCAGGGGCAGGGGCCAACCTCGCGCTGGCCTGCGACGTGGTGATCGCCTCCGAGGCCGCGCATTTCACCCAAGCTTTCACGCGGATTGGTCTCATCCCCGACGCGGGCGGCACATGGACGCTGCCACGGCAGGTGGGGGCCGCGCGCGCGATGGGGGCGATGCTCTTCGCCGACCGGATCCCGGCGCGTCAGGCGGCCGAATGGGGCATGATCTACGAAGCCGCCCCCGAGTCCGATTTCGAGGAACGCTGGCAGGGGCGGGCGGCGCAGCTGGCGCAGGGCCCCACCGAGACCTACCGCCACCTGCGCGAAGCGATGCGCGCCAGCCCCGAGAACGGCTTCGAGGCGCAGCTTGCACACGAGGCGCGTCTGCAGGGGGCCTGCGGGCGCAGCCGCGATTTCAAGGAAGGGGTCGTGGCCTTCATCGAAAAGCGCGCGCCGCGCTTCGAAGGGCGCTGACGATTCAGGCGGCGCTGGCCCCGCGCTGCGTCAGGCGCGACATCAGCGGCAGGATGTCGTCGAGCACGCCACCGAAGACCGAACCGTCGGTCGAGGGCCGCGCCGTCCTGCCGGCGGCGGGACGCGCGGGAAAGCGGCCTTCGACGGTGAAGCTTTCGCAGGCGACGTGGTTCGCGGCCGTCGGCACGAGCTGCAGCGAAAAGTCGCGCCCGGCGAGATCGTCGAGGGTGAGCGACAGCGTGTCGTGGGCCAGCGTCAGGCGGGTCTCGCGGGGGGCGTTGATGCCCATCGCGGTGGCGCGGCCCAAACGTGCGCCGCAATCATAGCCGCGCCCCGACCGGTCGGTCCCATGCACCTTGCGGGCACCGAAGCACTGCTTGCGCAGATGCGGGCCGGTCAGGCTCATCTGACCCAGAAGATCGTGATCGGCAAAGTCGAACACAAGCGCCGCGATTCCGAGCCCCTGACCTTCGCCCTCCGCCATCTCCAGCCCGAGCAAAATGGTGCCATCCGCCGTCTCGTGCAGCGCCAGCTTGATACGAACGTCGCGGCCGAAGATGGCGTTGGCGCTTTCGGGCGTGGGGGTGGACTGCACTGCGATATGGGTCGGCATGGGTAGATCCTTCCGCTGAGGGCTGAAACTGGCACTGGTCTAACTGAACGCATTCTGTATCGCCCCGGATTGCGGCATTGCGGTGGCATCGCGGCCGGGGATCTGGGAAATGCCCTTTATCGCCAATGGCTTAGGCGAAAGGATAGGTCTCTAAAGTATAGGTCTCCTATCCTAAATTTTTTGACACCGAGGTTTTCTAAGGAAATCAAGGGTTCTTTTGAGAGCCCTGTTTGTCCGGACATGTCCCATTCGGCAGGTCGATGGCTCGACAATACGGCGGTTCGGGCAAGGATTGATGCATTGTGGTCCGCAATCTTCATCCGCGCCCATGCGGCGCGTCGATCGTGGCAAAATCATGGCGATTCCCTTGTCATTCGCTACCGGTGTTGCCCGACTCGCGCCCCGAAACGCAAACGGGCCCGGCGTCGCCGCCGGGCCCGTCCTTCGTTCCGTCGATCGCAAGCGGATCAGCGCGTCTCGATATCCACATAGTCGCGCGCGGCGGCCCCGAGATAGAGCTGGCGCGGACGGCCGATCTTGAGCTGCGGATCGGCGAGCTGCTCCTTCCACTGCGAGACCCAACCGACGGTGCGCGCCAGCGCGAAGATCGGCGTGAACATTGAGGTCGGGAAGCCCATCGCATCGAGGATGATGCCCGAATAGAAATCAACGTTCGGGTAGAGCTTCTTCTCGGAGAAGTAGGGATCTTCCAGCGCCAGACGCTCGAGCTCCTTGGCGACCTGCAGCGTCGGGTTGTTCTCGACGCCGAGCAGATCGAGCACCTCGTCGGCGCTTTCCTTCATCACCTTCGCGCGCGGGTCGAAGTTCTTGTAGACCCGGTGGCCGAAGCCCATCAGGCGGAACGGGTCGTTCTTGTCCTTGGCGCGGGCGATGAACTCGGGGATCCGGTCCGGGGTGCCGATCTCGCGCAGCATCTCGAGGCAGGCCTGGTTGGCGCCGCCATGGGCAGGGCCCCAGAGACAGGCGATGCCGGCGGCGATGCAGGCGAACGGGTTGGCGCCCGAGGAGGAGGCGAGGCGCACCGTCGAGGTCGAGGCGTTCTGCTCGTGATCGGCGTGCAGCGTGAAGATCCGGTCCATCGCGCGGGCGAGGATCGGGTTCACCTCGTATTCCTCGGCCGGGACCGAGAAGCACATGCGCAGGAAGTTCGACGCATAGTCGAGATCGTTGCGCGGATACACGAAGGGCTGGCCGATCGAGTACTTGTAGGCCATCGCCGCGATGGTCGGCATCTTCGCGATCAGGCGGATCGAGGCGACCTCGCGCTGGTGCTGGTCGTTGATGTCGGTGCTGTCGTGGTAGAAAGCCGACATCGCGCCGACCACGCCCACCATGGTGGCCATGGGATGCGCATCGCGGCGGAAGCCACGGAAGAAGTTGTGCATCTGCTCGTGGATCATCGTGTGACGCGTCACCAGCGTCTCGAACTCCTCGAGCTGCGCCGCCGAGGGCAGCTCGCCATAGAGCAGCAGGTAGCAAACCTCGAGGTAGTGCGACTGCTTGGCGAGCTGGTCGATCGGGTAGCCCCGATGCAGCAGCACGCCCGCTTCGCCATCGATATAGGTGATGGTGCTGTCGCAGGCCGCGGTCGAGGTGAAGCCCGGGTCATAGGTGAAGACGCCCGCCTGCGCATAGAGCTTGCGGATGTCGATGACTTCGGGCCCGTCGGTGGGGGCGTACATCGCCAGATCATAGCTTTCGCCGTCGATCGTCAGCTTCGCGGTCTTGGTCGTTTCGGCCATTCAGGTCCCCTTCGTGTTCCCGCCGCCGCTCAACTCGCGGCGCGGCGCTCTGATCTTTCGATGCCGCGGTGCAACATAGCGGCGGGAGGCAGGCGGGCCAGTGTCAGGCTGCCGCGTCCCCGATCCGCGCCACGCTTTCGTCGCGGCCGAGCACCAACATCATGTCGAATACGCTGGGGCTGACCATGCGCCCCGCCAGCGCGGCGCGCAAAGGCCCCGCAATCTTGCCCAGACCGAGCCCGTGAGTCTCGGCCAATGCGGTCACGACCCCCTCCAGCGCGTCCCGCTCCCAGCTAGCAGTTTGCAGCTGCGGCGTCAATTCTGCCAGTATACCACGGGATACATCATCGAGGCTCTTCGCCGATTTCTCATCCGGTTCGATCGGCCGGTCGGCCAGAACGAAATGCGCCTTTTCAAGGAGTTCCGGGAAAATCTTGGCCCGATCCTTGAGATGCGGCATCGCCTTGAGCAACCCGTCGCGCTGCCCTTCGGTCAGCGGCAATTGACCCGTGGCCTCCACGAACGCCTCAAGTTCATGCAGCAGCGCAGCATCGTCCGAGGCGGCGATGTGCTGGCGGCACAGGTTCTCGAGCTTCTTGGTGTCGAACCGGGCCGGCGATTTGCCGATGCCATTCAGGTCGAACCACTCGCGCGCCTGCGCGTCCGAGAAGAACTCGGCGTCGCCGTGGCTCCAACCAAGCCGCGTGAGATAGTTGCGCATGCCCGCCGCCGGGTAGCCCATCTGCTGGTACTCGGCCGCCCCCGTGGCGCCATGCCGCTTCGACAGCTTCTTGCCGTCGGGGCCGAAGATCAGCGGAACATGGGCAAAGACCGGAAGATCCCAGCCCATGGCGCGGTAGATCATCGCCTGCCGAAACGCATTGGTCATGTGATCGTCGCCGCGGATCACATGGGTCACGCCCATGTCGTGGTCGTCGACGACGACGGCGAGCATGTAGACCGGCGAGCCGTCCGAGCGCAGCAGCACCATGTCGTCGAGCTGGTCGTTGCCGATGGTGATCTCGCCTTGCACCTCGTCCCGGATCGTCGTCGCGCCGTCGCGCGGGGCCTTGATGCGGATCACGAAGGGGGCGTCGGGGTGGTCGGCCTTGGCCACGTCGCGCCAAGGTGATCGGTAAAGCGTCGAGCCACCTGCTTCGCGGGCGGTCTCGCGGAAGGCATCGATTTCCTCCGGCGTGGAAAAGCACTTGTAGGCCGTGCCTTCGGCCAGCATCTGCCGCGCCACCTCGGCGTGGCGCTCGGCGCCTTCGGCCTGGCTGATCGGCTCGCCGTCCCAATCCAGCCCGAGCCACGTCAGCCCGTCGAGGATCGCCTGTCGGTTCTCGGCGGTGGAGCGGGCGCGGTCGGTGTCTTCGATGCGCAGCAGGAACTTGCCGCCGCGACCACGGGCATAGAGCCAGTTGAACAGCGCGGTGCGCGCGCCACCGATATGGAGAGCGCCGGTGGGCGAGGGGGCGAAGCGGGTGACGACCGGGGTCTGGGACATGTCGGGGAGATTTAACCTTTCGCTAACCATGCTGCGCGCAGCCTTGCTTGCATGGGGGATACTCAGGTCGGGGCGCGGAAACAAGCGTGGCTCAAGGGGGCGGCCCCGGCGCCCCTGGCCCGTCTGGAGGCCGCGCTGGCGCGGCAGCGCGGGCATCTGGCCTGCTGGGCTCCCGTTTGCCTCGGGATCGGGATCGGCTGGTGGTTCGCGCAAACCGATGAGCCGGGCGCTGCTTTTTACGGGATCGCCTCGGGGCTGGCGGCGCTTTGCCTCGCATTGCGATGGGCGCTTCGACGCCATGCGCTGTGCGCTCTGGCCGTGGGAGGGCTTCTCATCTGTCTCGGGGTGCTGCTGGCCGGTGCGCGGGCGCACAGCCTGTCTGCGCCGGTGCTGGGATTTCGCTACTATGGTCCGATCGAGGGGCGGATCGTCGACATCGACCGCTCGCAAAGCGACGTGCTGCGGATCACGCTCGACCGGGTGCGGCTCGATGATGTGGCGCGTGTCCCGGCGCGGGTGCGGGTGTCGCTGCACGCAGAGGTGGCGGCCCCGCTCGCGCCCGGCGTGCGGGTGATGACCACCGGCCACCTGTCGCCGCCGCCCGGACCGGCCGAGCCGGGGGGCTTCGATTTTCGCCGCCATGCATGGTTCATCCAGCTCGGGGCGGTAGGCTACACGCGTGTGCCGGTGCTGATGGCGTCGAACGAGGGCGCGGAGGGCGCATGGCTTGCCCGTGTCCGGGTGCGGCTGAGTGCTGCGATCCGCGAGCGGATCGGCGGCGAGGCGGGCGGCTTTGCGGCGGCGGTGACGACGGGAGATCGCTCGGGCCTCGGGCGCGCGGCCAACGACGCGATGCGCGAGGCCAATCTCTATCACCTCGTGTCGATCTCGGGCATGCACATGGCGATGCTGGCGGGCTTCGTGTTCTGGCTGGTGCGCGCGGGCATCGCCGCCGTGCCGCCGCTGGCGCTGCGGCTCAACGCACGCAAGATCGCTGCCGCCACGGCGCTGCCCGCCGCCGCCTTCTACCTCGCGCTTGCCGGGCGCGATGTGGCGACCGAGCGGGCCTTCGTGATGGTCGCGGTGAGCTTGGGCGCGGTGCTGGCCGACCGCCGTGCGCTGAGCCTGCGTGGCCTTGCCATCGCGGCGATGATCGTGCTGTGTCTGAGGCCCGAGACGCTGCTCAACCCCGGCTTCCAGATGTCCTTTGCCGCCGTTCTGGCGTTGGTTGCGGTCATGGGGCGGCTGCCGCGCGGCTGGCATCGGCCACGCGGGTTTGCGCGGTTCTGGATGCCGGTGGCGCTGCTGTCGCTGACCTCGATCGTCGCGGGCTCGGCCACCGCCCCCTTTGCCGCCGCGCATTTCAATCGCGTTGCCCATTACGGGCTTCTGGCCAATCTCGCGGCCACTCCCGCGATGGGCGTTCTGGTGATGCCCGGCGCTGTGATCCTCGCCGCGACCGGCCCGCTCGGTCTGGATCAGCCCGCCGTGTGGATGATCGATTACGGCTCGCGCTGGATCCTGTGGGTGAGCGCACGCATCGCAGAACTCGACGGGGCAAGCTCCGCGGTGATCGCGCCGCCGGGCACGGTCGTGGCGCTGGTCGCGGCGGGCGGGCTGTGGCTGGTGCTGTGGCAAGGGCGGGGCCGCGCCGCCGCGCTGCTGCCCTTGGTGCTTGCCGCCGGGCTGTGGAGCCGGGCCGAACGCCCGGACCTTCTGGTGAGCGAGAGCGGCGCGCTGGTTGGGCTGATGACGCCCGAGGGACGGGCACTGTCCAAGCCCACAGGCGACGGATTTGCCGCCACGGTCTGGCTCGAAAACGACGGTGACGGGCGGGTGCAGGCCGAAGCGCATGACCCGGTGGCACTGCCGCGCCCCGACCGGGTGCTGCGGCTGCGCATCGGGAAAACGCGGATCGTGCAGGTGACGGGCAAGACCGCGCTCGCGGCGCTTGATGGCTGCGACGGAGCCGATATCCTCATCGCCAACCAGCCCGATCCCGCACCGCGCCCTTGCTGGCGGTTTGACGCGCGCCGCCTGCGCGACACCGGCGCTCTCGCGCTCTGGTCGGAGCCTGAGGGGCTGCTGATCGAGACGGTGGCCGATCGCGCCGGCGACCGTCTCTGGACCAGTGGCCGGTAGCGTAGGATCAGTAGCTGCGGATCAGCCCGACCAGACGGCCCTGCACACGCACCTGATCATCGCTGTAGATCCGGGTCTCATAGGCGGGGTTCGCGGCTTCGAGCGCAATGCGCTTGCCGTTGCGGCGGAACCGCTTGAGGGTCGCCTCCTGCTCGTCGATCAAGGCCACGACGATATCGCCGTTGTCGGCGGTGCCGGTTTCGCGGATCACCACGACGTCGCCATCGTTGATCCCGGCCTGAATCATCGAATCGCCCCGCACTTCGAGCGCGTAATGGCTGCCTTGTCCCAGCATCGAGCCCGGCACCGTGATTTCGTGGCTGATCTCGCTGATCGCGGAGATCGGCACACCGGCGGCGATGCGGCCCATCACCGGCAGGTTCATCGCCATGGCGGCGATCTCGGCGGGCATGTCCGACGGCTTGGGGTCGGCGGCAGGCGCGGCGCTTTCGGTGGCAAAGCGCGCTTCCATCGCCTCGGGCAGCTTGATGATCTCGAGCGCACGAGCGCGGTGCGCGAGGCGGCGGATAAAGCCGCGCTCCTCCAAGGCCGTGATCAACCGATGAATGCCGGATTTCGAACGCAGATCGAGCGCATCCTTCATCTCGTCGAAGGAGGGCGGAACGCCGTCGGCCTTGATCCGACGATGGATGAATTCCAGCAGGTCGGACTGTTTGCGGGTCAGCATGATTGCCCCTTTGTGCGCGCGGACGGTTGGGGCTCCGTTCTACGGCTGTTCTCGTTTTGTGTCAAGACCTCAGAGCGCGATCACCTCGACCGTCTCTCCCGCCTTGCGCGCAGGGTCGCCCGGGGGCTGCACGATCAGGCAATCGGCCTCCGACAGCACCGACAAGAGCGAGCTGTCCTGCTTGGAGAACGCAGTCACGCCCTTGGGTCCGCTCATGGCGCGCAGGTAATGCTCGCGCGGGCCATTCGCCGAAAGCGGAGCCGCGAGGCGGGCCAGACGACGCGGGGCGGGGGCGGGTGCCAGACCCGAAAGCGCCCGGATCAACGGCACGAGAAACACCTGCGCGCAGACCATGGACGATACCGGGTTACCAGGCAGACCCAAGAGCAGCGCCTCTCCGAAACGCCCCGCCATCAAAGGTTTGCCCGGTCGCAGCGCCACCTTCCAGAAGGCGCGCTCCATTCCCGCCTCGGCGGCGGCGGCGCCGACGAGGTCGTGATCGCCGACCGAGGCCCCACCGATGGTCAGCACGATATCGGCCCCTTGGGCCAGGTCGAAGGCTTGGCGCAGCGCGCCCATGCTGTCGCCCGCGATCGGCAGCAGGCGCGGCAGGCCGCCCGCCTGCGCCACCATGCCATGCAGGCCGTAGGCGTTCGACGCGATGATCTGGTCGGGGCGCGGATCGCCGCCCGGTGCCACTAGCTCGTCGCCCGTCGCGATGATCGCGACCTCGGGTCGGCGCGAGACGGTCAGGCGGTCGGCGTTCATCGCCGCCGCAAGCGCGAGATCGGCGGGGCGCAGCAGGCGCGGCGCGGCGAGCGTGTCGCCCACGCAGAAATCGGCCCCGAGCGGGCGGATGTTGCGGTTGTCGGTGATGCCGGGGCCAAGGATGACCGTGTCGCCGTCGCGGGTCGTGTCCTCTTGGATCACCACGCGGTCCGCGCCTTCGGGGACCGGCGCACCGGTGAAGATGCGCACCGCCTCCTGCGCGCCGATGCGGCCCGGATAGGCATGACCGGCGGCGGCCTCGCCGATGACCGTGAGGCGCGCACTTTCGGTACAATCCGCATCGCGGATCGCGTAGCCGTCCATGGCCGAGGCAGAAAACGGCGGTTGATCGCGCCGTGCGGTGACGGGCGCACGCAGCACCCGACCCAGACCTGCGGTCAGCCCCACCTCTTCGACGGGCAACGGAGCGACCAGTGCGAAGAGCCGGTCAAGCGCCTCGGAGACCGGGATCACGCCTCCCAGCGCCCCGATTTGCCGCCCTCTTTCAGCGCGAGGCGGATACCATCGATCTCCATGCCCTTTTCGTTGGCCTTGAGCATGTCGTAGATCGTCAGCGCCGCGACCGAGACCGCCGTCAGCGCCTCCATTTCGACGCCGGTGCGACCGGTGGTCCGCACCGTGGCGGCGATCCGCACGCCGGGCAGAGCCTCGTCGGGCTCAAGCTCGATCGTCACCTTGGACAGCGGCAGCGGGTGGCACAGCGGGATCAGGTCGGCGGTCTTCTTGGCGGCCATGATGCCCGCGAGCCGCGCGGTGCCGAGCACGTCGCCCTTGCCCGCGCGCCCCTCGCGCACCAGTGCCAGCGTCTCGGGCTGCATCCGCACCATGCCCGTCGCCACGGCGAGGCGGCCGGTCACCTGCTTGTCGGTAACATCGACCATGTGGGCGCGGCCGCTTTCGTCGAAATGGGTGAGCGCCATCACGCGCCGCCCGGAGCCGTCAGCGGATTGGCAAGGATCGACCGCGTCGCCGAGGTCACGTCCTCCTGTCGCATCAGGCTTTCACCGATGAGGAAGCTGCGCACCCCGTAACGGGCGACCTCGGCCAGATCGGCGGGCGTCGACAGCCCGCTCTCTGCGACGATCATCCGGTCGACGGGGACGTGCTTGGCCAGCTTGCGCGTCACGTCGAGCGAGGTCTCGAAGGTCTTGAGATCGCGGTTGTTGATGCCGATCATCTTGGAATTGAGCTCCGCCGCGCGCTCGAGCTCGGCGCGGTCGTGCACCTCGATCAAGGCGTCCATGCCCCAGCGGGTGGCCGCGTCCTCGAGTTCGCGCGCCTGCGCGTCCGACACGCTGGCCATGATGATCAGGATGCAGTCGGCACCGAGGCTGCGGCTCTCGGCCACCTGCCATGGATCATAGAGGAAATCCTTGCGCAGCACCGGCAGCGACGTCGCTTCGCGTGCCTGCACGAGGTATTCGTCCGCGCCCTGGAACGAGGGTCCATCGGTGAGCACCGAAAGGCAGGCCGCGCCGCCGTCCTCATAGGCACGGGCGAGAGCGGGCGGGTCGAAATCGGCGCGGATGAGGCCTTTCGACGGGCTCGCCTTCTTGACCTCGGCGATCAGGCCATAGCCCTCGCGCGCGGCCTCTGTGAGACGGGCGGCAAAGCCGCGGGGGGCGGGGGCCTGCGCAGCGCGCGCCTCGATGTCGGAAAGCGGCAGCTCCGCCTTGCGGGCCGCGACCTCTTCGAGCTTGTAGGCCTTGATCTTGTCGAGAATGTCCATGTGGTGGTTCTACCGGGGGAATTGGGGCTTGGAAAGCGTTCAGGAGACGGGGCCGCACCAGTCGACGCGGGGCGCGCTGCGCGCGTCGAGCCATTCGTTGATGCGTCCGAAGGGGCGGGAGCCAAAAAAACCGCGCCGTGCCGACAGCGGCGAGGGATGCGCGGTCTCGATCACGAGGTGGTCCGGGCCATGCGAATTGCCGGTGTAGGGGGCGGCCACCTTCTGCGCGTGGTTGCCCCAGAGCAGGAAGGCGCAAGGCTGCTGCGCCACACGGGCGAGGACCTGCGCCACCAGCGCGTCCCAGCCCCAGCGGGCATGGCCGCCAGCGGCCCCCGGTTCGACCGAAAGCGCGGTGTTGAGAAGCAGCACGCCCTGCTGCGCCCAATGCGTGAGATCGCCGTTGTTCGGCGCGCAGCCGATGTCCTCGCGCATCTCCTTGAAGATGTTGCGCAGCGACGGCGGCAGCTTGGTCAGCTCGGGCGGCACCGAAAAGGCGAGGCCCGTGGCATGGCCCGGTGTCGGATAGGGGTCTTGGCCGAGGATCACCACGCGCACCGCCTCGGGCGGGGTCAGCTCAAGCGCGCGGAACCGCTTTTCGGGCGCGGGCAGGGTGGTGGGCAGGGCGTCGATGCGGTCGCGCAAGGTGGGCCAGTCGGCCGAGAAAAACGGCAGGTCGGCCCAACCATTGGGCAGATCGTTCACGCGCGACCGGATGTGATCGCGGCGAGGCGGTCGATGGCGCGGCGCGCCGCTCCCGAATCGATGCTCGTCGCGGCCATCTGCGCGCCCGCGCGCAGATCCTCGACCCGGCCCGCTACCAGCAGACCGGCGGCGGCGTTGAGCAGCACCGCGTCGCGGTAGGCGCCGGGTGCACCGTCGAGCAATGCGGCCAGAGCACGGCCGTTTTCTTGCGGCGTGCCGCCAAGGATCGCTTCGAACGGATGCTCGGGCAGGCCCGCGTCCGAGGGGCTGATCTCGAAGCTTTCGACCCGGCCATCCTGAAGCGCCGCGACCTGTGACGGCCCGCAGATCGACAGCTCGTCCGTGCCGTCGCCGCCATGCACCAGCCAAGCCCGCTCGGAGCCAAGCTGGCCCAGCGTCTCGGCCATCGGCACGATCAGCGCCGGATCATAGGCCCCGGTGAGCTGGCGTTTGACGCCCGCCGGGTTGGTGAGCGGGCCGAGGATGTTGAACAGGGTGCGGATGCCGATTTCGGCGCGGATCGGGCCTACGTGCTTCATCGCCGGGTGGTGCATCGGCGCCATCATAAAGCCGATCCCGGCCTCGCGCAGGGCGCGCTCGACCACTTCGGCCCCGACCATGACCTCGACCCCCATCTGGCCCAGCGCATCCGCCGTGCCGGATTTCGAGGAGAGGTTGCGGTTGCCGTGCTTGGCCACCGGCACGCCTGCGCCCGCCACGACAAAGGCCGTCGCGGTCGAGATATTTAGCGTGTTCTTGCCGTCGCCGCCCGTGCCCACGATGTCGATCGCGCCCTCCGGCGCCGCTACCTTGAGGCAGCGGGCGCGCATCACGCTCGCGGCGGCGGTGATCTCGGAAACCGTCTCGCCGCGCATCCGAAGCGTCACGAGGAACGCCGCCATCTGGGCGGGCGTGGCGTCACCGTCGAACAGGATGCCGAAGGCCGCCTCGGCCTGCTCTCGCGTGAGCGGCCCAGTCAGCGCGGCGGCGATCAGCGGCTTGAGCCGGTCGCTCATGCCGCCACCGGGGTGCCGGGCACTTGGCCGGGCAACCGGTCGAGAAAGTTCTTCAGCATCTGGTGGCCATGCTCGGAGGCGATGCTCTCGGGGTGAAACTGCACACCCTCGATCGGCAGCTCGCGGTGCATGAGCCCCATGATCGTGCCGTCGGCCAGCTCGGCAGTCACTTCGAGGCAGTCGGGCAGGCTGTCGCGCTCGACCACCAGCGAGTGATAGCGCGTCGCCTTGAACGGCGAGGGCAGCCCCGCGAAGACGCCCCGGCCCGCGTGCAGCATCTCGGCGGTCTTGCCATGCACGATCTCGTGGCAGCGCACCACCTTGCCGCCAAAGGCCTGACCGATGGTCTGGTGCCCGAGGCAGACGCCCAGAAGCGGCATGCGCGCCTCGGCGGCGGCGCGGGTGAGAGCGAGGCAGATGCCCGCCTGATCGGGGTCGCAGGGGCCGGGCGAAAGCACGATACCCTCTGGCGCCATCGCCATCGCCGCTTCGACGTCGATCTCGTCGTTGCGCTTGACCACGACCTCGGCCCCCAGCTCGCCAAGGTAGTGCACGAGGTTCCAGGTGAAGCTGTCGTAGTTGTCGATCAACAGAAGCATGGTCCCTCCGGCCGGGGCGGTTCGGTGCAAATTCGGGGCTACCGTTCGCCGGCGGTCCCTTGGTAAGGTCGGGCCATAAATGGGACCGCAGGACGGGAAACGTCAAGGTCCGGGACTGGGGCGAATGTCGGCAAACGGCGCAGCGGGGCAGGAAACGTGGGATCTGGGTTCATCATCGGCGGACTCTGGGGTCTGATCGTATCGGCGGGGGCCTTGGCCATCGCCTCCTTGATCGGGGAGCCACCGCGCGACAGGGCGGCGGTGCCCGAGGTGTTGCAGCAGATCCCCGGCACACAGGCGATCACGGAGGATGGCACGGCGGTCACGCGGCCCAGCGATGCGCCCGCCGAGGCGCCGACCACCGGCACGGCTACCAGCACTGCGCCTGCCGCCCTGCCGGAGGCGGGCAGCGTCGACACCATGCCGCAGGTGGTGGAGGGGCCGACCGAGCCATCGGGTGATCCGTTGGGCGAACCTGCGGGCGAGCCTCTGAGCGACGTCGCGCCGCCGGTCAGCGCCGAAGCGCCCTCGGCCCCCGCCGCGCAGACCCCGTTGAGCGAAGCGCCGAATGCCCCGCGCCCGGATGCGGGCGCCGACGCGCTGCCGCGGACCCCGCGCGCCGATGTGCCCGCCGGGCGCGGCGACGTGCCTGTGGCCGACACCATGCCGATGCAGCGCCCCCGCGCCGATGACGCGATCGAGACGCCCGCCACCGGCCCCGTGCCGCCTGCATTGCCGCGTCTTGACGCGGGCTCCGAAGAGCCGGTGCTGCCGGGGCCGCAATCGCGGGTGATCGAGATCCCCGCCAACGAAGCCGACATCACCGTCGTGACCGACCCGCCCCCGGCCCCCTCCGCCGCGCCGCGCGAAGTGTTCGATGAGACACCCGCCATGCCCGGTGAGCCGGACACTGAGGGCGCGACCCTGCCGACGAGTTCGGTCGAAGAGGGGTCGGGCGGCCTTTCGGATGATGCGCCCGCCACGCAGGCGGATGGGGCGGTCGGGTCGGCGCCGCCGCCGTCGGTCACGTCGGAGAGGCCGCCGCTGCGCGTGCCGTCGCCGCCTTCGCGCCCCGAACGGCTGCCCGGTTTCGCCGCCGGCACGATCACCGTGCTGCCGGAGCCGGGCGCGCCGGAACTGCCGGGCCGGGCCGCCGGGTTTCAGGACGATTCCGCCGTCGTGGTGCGCAGACCGGGCGCCGAAGCGTCCGAGCCTGAGCCCGCCCCCGCGCCCGAGTTCGACGAGGACACCCCGGCGCTGCTGCGGTTCGCGGCCCCCGATGTTGCCGAAGCCGGAGCGCCGCGGGTGTCGGTGGTGTTGATCGACGACGGCGCGCTCGACGATCCGGTTGCCGCGGCCTCGAGCATCCCCTTTCCCGTCACCATCGCGCTCGACCCCGCAATGGCGCAGGCCGGGACACGCGCGGCCCGTTGGCGCGAAGCGGGTTACGAGATCGTCGCTACGACGCGGCTTCCGGCGGGGGCCACGCCCTCGGATGTCGAGGTCACCTACGAATCCGCCTTTGCCACCTTGCCCGAGACGGTGGCGTTGCTCGACACGGGCGCGGCGGGGCTCACCTCCGACAAGGCGGTGACGGCGCAGGCACTGGAACGGTTGGCGCAGGACGGGCGCGGGTTGGCGGCCCTCTCCGCCGGGCTGGCCACGCCGCTGCGACAGGCACGCGGCGCCGGTGTGCCTGCGATCGAGATCTACCGCGATCTGGGCGAAGTCGGTCAGGACGACCGGGTGATCCGGCGCTTTCTCGATCAGGCCGCGTTTCGCGCGCGTCAGCAGGGGGCGGTGGCGCTGCTGGGTCAGCTCAACCCCGAGACAATCACCGCGCTGACGCTCTGGGGCAACCGCGCCGATCGCGACGGAGTCGTGCCCGCGCCGCTCAGCGCGCTGTTGCAGATGCAGGAAACCGGGCTGGCCAAATAAAGCTTGTGCGCGCTGGCGCACAGATGCCGTGATTTGACCCCGTGAGTAGGGCGGGACATGCGTCTCATGTCCCGCCTCATCCCGAATGGATCCCTACGCATGACCACCCAAACGCCGACCACTGGCCTCTCCGCCCGCGCGCCCGAAATGCTCAGCGTGCTGCGCATCGTCAGCGCGCTGATCTTCATGCTGCATGGCACCCAGAAGCTGTTCGCCTTTCCGCCAACGGATCAGCAGCCGCCGCTTGCCTCGCTGTTCGGCATGGGCGGTCTGATCGAATTCGTCGGCGGGGTGATGCTGCTTCTGGGGCTGTTCAGCCGCCCCGTGGCCTTCGTGCTCTCGGGCATGATGGCCGTGGCCTACTGGATGTTCCACGCACCGGGCAACCTGTTCCCGACGCTGAACGGCGGCGACGCGGCGATCCTGTATTGCTTCGTGTTCCTCTACATCTTCGTCGCAGGCCCCGGCCCGTGGAGCCTCGATGCGATCATGCGCCGTCGCTGAACCGCGCGGCCTTCGATGCGAAAAGGGCGGGGAAATCCCCGCCCTTTGTCGTGTCACCGCTTGGCTCTCGGGCCGAACTCAGCCGTTGCCCTCGGGGCGGAACATGGTGGCGTCCGCGGCCGCCCGCCTGAGCGCGTTCGATTTGTGCACCGTTTCCTGATACTCGGCCTCGGGGTCGCTGTCGTAGACCACGCCGCCGCCCGCCTGAATATAGAGCTTGCCGTTCTGGACCACCGCCGTGCGTAGCG
The DNA here is from genome assembly GCF_964022235.1 of uncultured Limimaricola sp. NCBI lineage: Bacteria > Pseudomonadati > Pseudomonadota > Alphaproteobacteria > Rhodobacterales > Paracoccaceae > Limimaricola > uncultured Limimaricola sp. The sequence continues at coordinate 72,446 of NZ_CAXHZL010000004.1, forward strand.
CGATGCACATGTCCATGTCGCCATTGGCGCTGAAATACCCCAAGCCGCCGCCATAGACGCCGCGCTTTTCGGGCTCGAGCTCGTCGATGATCTCCATCGCCCGCACCTTGGGCGCGCCGGAGACCGTGCCCGCCGGAAGCCCCGCCAGCAGCGCCGAGAGCGCGTCCTGACCTTCGCGCAGCTCGCCCACCACGTTCGACACGATGTGCATCACGTGGGAGTAGCGCTCGATGATGAAACGCTCGGTGGGGCGCACGGTGCCGGGCCGGGCGACCCGGCCCACGTCGTTTCGGCCCAGATCGAGCAGCATCAGATGCTCGCTGAGCTCCTTGGCATCGGCGAGCAGGCTCTCCTCGTGGGCGCGGTCCTCCTCGGGCGTGGCGCCTCTGGGCCGCGTGCCTGCGATGGGACGGATGGTCACCTCGCCGCCCATGACCCGCACGAGGATCTCGGGGCTGGCCCCGACCACCTGATAGCCGCCGAAGTTGAAGTAGAACATGAACGGCGAGGGGTTGGTGCGGCGCAAGCTGCGGTAGAGCGCGAAGGGGGGCTCGGGAAAATCCTGCGTCCAGCGCTGGGCGGGGACCACCTGAAAGATGTCGCCTGCGCGGATGTACTCCTTGGCCTTCTCCACGGCGGCGAGATACCCCTCGTGGGTGAAGTTCGACACAGGCTCGGCCAGCGGCGCGGGCTTTTGCAGCGCGCGGGCTTCCTGCGGCACGGGACGGTCGAGCGCGCGCATGGCCTCGGTGACGCGCTCGGCGGCCTGCGCGAAGGCGGCGCGGGCCGATTGCTCCTGACCGGCCCAGACCGGGGCCACGAGGATCACCTCGCCCTTCACCCCATCGAGCACCGCCACCACGGTGGGGCGCATCATCACGGCGTCGGGCAGGCCGAGCGGGTCGGGGTTCACGTTCGGCAGGCGTTCGACCAGACGGATCATGTCGTAGCCCAGATAGCCGAACAGCCCGGCGCTGGCGGCGGGCAGGTCCTCGGGCAGGTCGATCCGGCTTTCGGCGAGAAGCGCGCGCAGCGTGTCGAGCGGATGGCCGTCGAGCGTCTGATACGCGTCCTCGTCATAGCGCGCGGCGCGGTTGACGCGGCTCGTGGTGCCGCGGCAATCCCAGATCAGGTCGGGGTTCATGCCGATGATCGAATAGCGGCCCCGCACCTCGCCCCCGGTGACGCTTTCGAGGATGAAGGCGTGCTTTCCGGCGTTGGCGAGCTTGAGCATCAGCGAGACCGGCGTGTCGAGATCGGCGGCGAGCCGGGTCCAGACGACCTGGTTCGCGCCAGATTCGAAGCCTGTGCGGAACGTCTCGAAATCGGGGCTGAGCATGGGCGTTACCTGAAGGAGCTGTGGACCGCCTGAACGGCGGCATCGTCGATGCGGATCTCGGTGCTCGATTGCACGGCGGTGGCGAAGGCGGCGTAGATGTCTTGCGCCAGCCCGGTGCCGAGCCGCTCCTCGATCGCCTGACGCTCGGCCACGACGCCTTCGTCGTCCTCGGCGGGCGGCTGGGTCGCGTCGAGCCGGACCACGGCGGCAAAGCCTTCGCCGGTGATCACGCGCGTCTCGCCCTCGTCCATCGCAAAGACCTCGCGGATGAACTCGGGCGAGGTGCCCTCGACAAAGGAGCGGCGCGTGAGGTTCGCGGCGGTCCGGGGCGTGAGACCGGCGGCCTCGAAGCTCTCGCCATCGGCGATGCGGGCGGCCAGCGCCTCGGCACGCTCGGCGCGCAGGCGCAGGCGCGTCTCGGCCTCGACATCGGCGATCACCTGATCGCGCACCTCGTCCAGCGGACGCAGCGCGGGCGCGGTCACACCGTCGAGCCGCACGGCGAAGACGCCGCCATCCTCGAAGGCCATCAGCTCGGGAAAATCGCCCTCCTGCACCGAAGCCGCCGACTCGCGGAACGGGGCGTAATCGGCAATGCCGCCGGTCATCTCGGCGGTCCAGTCGATCTGGCCCAGCGTCATGCCGGTGCGATCGGCGAGATCCTCGAGCGCGGCGCCGCCCGCCATGAGATCGGTGATCTCGTCCGAGCGGCGGTCGATCTCGCGCCGGGCGCGGGCGCGGGCCAGCTCTTCGCGCAGGTCGGGTGCGGCCTCCTCGAAGGTCACTTCCTCGGCGGAGAGCACGGCGTTGACGCGAAACAGCGCCGGGCCGAGGTCGGTCTCGACGGGGCCGATCACGTCACCGGCCTCGGCCGCGAACACCGCGTCGGCGGCGGCGCGCAGATCGCCGCGCGCCACGTCGCCGAGATCGACGGCCTGCAGCGTCAGACCGCGTGCGGTCACCAGCTCTTCGAAGCTGGCCTCTTCTGCCTCGAGGCGGGCAAGCGCCTTGGTCGCGGCCTCTGCGTTGGGATAGACCAGACGCTCGACCAGACGGCGCTCTTCCTGCACGTATTCGGAAATCCGCTGCTCATAGAGGGCGCGCACCTCCTCCTCGTCGATCTCGACCTCGCCTGCGACATCCTCGGGGGACAGCCAGACATAGCTGATCTGACGGATCTCGGGGGCGGTGTAGGCGTCGGGTGCGGCCGCGTAACGGGCTTCGATCTCGGCCTCGGTGGGGGCGGGGACCTCGGCGTCGAGTGCGATCTCGGGCAGGATCACGCGCGGGCGGTCACCTTCGGCGCGCGGGGCGGCCGCACCGCTCAGGGTCACGGGTGCCCAGGTGATGTCGCGCCGCGCCATCAGGAACTCGACCAGCGCCTCGACATGGGTGTCGGAGGCGCCGATGCCGCTGACCACCGCCGCCTGCAGCAGCGTGCGGGCCGCACCCTCGCGCAGGCTCTGTTCGAATTCCGAGACCGAAAGCCCGTTTCGGCTCAGCGCCTCGCGGTAGGTTTCGCGGTCGAAATTGCCGCTCAGCCCCTGAAACGCGGGGATCGCGAGCACCTGATCGCGCACCGCCGCATCACCGACCGACAGGCCGAGCCCATCGGCGGCGTTGTCCATCACCCGTTCGGTGACGAGCTGGCCCAGCACCGTGCGGTCGAGACCGATCTGCTGCGCCTGCGCCATGCTCACAGCCGAGCCGGTTTGGCTTTCGAAGGCACGGATGCGCGACTGCAGCGCGTTGGCATAGGCCTGCACGTCCAGCTCCTTGTCGCCCACGGTGCCAAGCCGGGTCGCGTTGCCCGAGAGCCCCGTCGCACCAAACCCGATCAAGCCCACGAAGAGCAGGATCAGGATGATCCAGACGAATACGCGGTTGCCCTTGCTCGATGCCATTGCGGTCTCCCTGTCGCGCGCCCATTCGGCGTCTGAAGCTGAATAGGCAAGCGGGCAGGGCCGCGCAAGCCGATGGCTCAGTCGGGCAGGGCGCCAAGCCGCGCCGCAAGCTCCGAAAGGCCCGCCGCGTCGACATTGGCGAAGGCGATGCGCAGCTGGCGGCGTCCCGCCTCCGACCCCGGTGCGGTGAACATCGTGCCGGGCAGCAGCAGCACGCCCGCATCGCGCACCAGCCGCTGCGCCAGCACGTCGGAGGCCTCTGCAAAGGGGTGCTCGATCCAGCCGAAATATGCGCCGCAGCCCATCAGTCGCCAGCCTTTGTCCGCCAGCGTCGCGAAGTTCTCTTCCATCGACCGGCGCCGCGCGATGATCTCGGCCCGCTCGCCCGCGAGCCAGGAGCCTAGATTCTGCATCCCCCACAGCGCCGCTTTCTGGCCGAGGCTGGTGGGGCAGATTGTCACCGTGTCGAGAAACCGCTCGATCTGCGCCAGACGCTCGACGCTCGCGGTCACCGCGCCGATGCGGTGGCCGGTGAGGCGGAAGGCCTTGGAAAAGGAATAAAGCTGCACCAGCACTTCGGCCCAGTCGGGGTCCGAAAAAAGATCATGCGCCGGGCCTTCGCGGCTGTCGAAATCGCGGTAGGTCTCGTCGAGGATCAGCGCGAGGCCGCGGCTGCGGCACAGGTCGCGGAACGCGGCGAGCAGGGCCGCGGGGTATTCGACGCCGCCGGGGTTGTTGGGGCTGACCAGCACGATGGCGCGGGTCGCGGGGGTGATCAGCTCGGCGGCGCGCTCGGGGTCGGGCAGCAGGGTGGGGCCGGTCTCCAGCGCCACGGTCCTCACGCCGGTCATGTCGTTCCACATGCGGTGGTTGAAGTACCACGGGCTGGGCAGGATCACCTCCGAGCCTTCGCCGCAGAGCGCCGCGATGGCCGCACAATAGGCCTGATTGCAGCCCGAGGTGATGGCGACATGCTCGGGGGTCACCTCGCCGCGGTAGTCCCGTGACCATTGCCGCGCGATCTCCTCGCGCAGCTCCGGCAGGCCCAGCACCGGCCCGTAAAGATGCGCGCTCGCGTCCTGCATCACGATCTCGGCCATGGCGCAGCGCAGCGGCTCGGGCGGCGGGTCGACGGGGGCCGCTTGGCTGACGTTGAGAAGCGGGCGTTCGGGCGCAAAGCTCACCCCCTTCAGCCAGCGGCGGGCCTCCATGACCGGAGGGGCAAAGGTCGAAGCGGTGCGCGCAATGGTCATGGGGCCTCCCTTGGGGTGTCGCGGGTGACGCTAGCCACCACGCGCCGCGGGTGCAATCGCCCGATCTTGAAACCGGACAAACCCTGAAACCAAGCAGACCTTGAAACGAAAAAGGCCCCGCCGATCCGGCGAGGCCTTGCAACGAGGGCAGGGCGGTTCAGTCCTTGCCGCGGTAAGGCTCGACGTATTGCAGGGCCATGTCCCAAGGAAAGAAGATCCAGGTGTCCTGGCTCACTTCGGTGACATAGGTGTCGACCTGTGCGTTGCCCATGGGCTTGGCGTAGACGGTGGCGAAATGCGCCTTGGGATAGAGTTTGCGCACCAGCTCCAGCGTGCGGCCGGTGTCGACGAGATCGTCGACCACCAGAATCCCGGTGCCGTCCCCCATGATCTCGGCGTCGGGGGACTTGAGCACCTTGGCGCCCGACTGGTCCTGATGCTCGTAGGATTTGACCGAGATCGTGTCGACGGTGCGGATGCCCAGCTCGCGCGCGACGATCATCGCGGGCGCCATGCCGCCACGGGTGATCCCGACCACCGCCTTCCAGGCGCCTTCGGCCTCGGGGCCGCGCCCGTCGAGCCGCCAGGCGAGCGCGCGGGAATCGCGATGCAGCTGGTCCCAGGAGACGTGGAAGCCTTTTTCATGCGGCAGTCGGTCGGTCATCGGTTCAGCCTCTCGTGATGTCGGGCGCGTCGGGATTCTTCATGCCGATCACGTGATAACCGGCGTCGACATGGTGAACCTCGCCGGTAACCGCGCGGCCCAGATCCGACAAGAGGTAGAGGGCGGAATTTCCGACCTCGTCCTGGGTGACCGTGCGGCGCAGCGGCGAATTGTACTCGTTCCACTTCATGATATAGCGGAAATCGCCGATGCCGGAGGCGGCCAGCGTCTTGATCGTGCCGGCGGAGATCGCGTTGACGCGGATCGCGTCGCGGCCCAGATCCTCGGCGAGGTAGCGCACGCTCGCCTCGAGCGCCGCCTTGGCCACGCCCATGACGTTGTAATGCGGCATGACCTTCTCGGCGCCATAATAGGTGAGCGTCAGGCAGGAGCCGCCTTCGGTCATCATCGGTGCCGCGCGCTTGACCACCGAGGTGAAGGACCACACCGAGATGTCCATCGACATCAGGAAATTGTTCTTCGAGGTGTCGACATAACGGCCGCGCAGCTCGGATTTGTCGGAAAAGCCGATGGCATGGACGATGAAGTCGAGTTTGCCCCATTTTTCCTGCAGCGCGGTGAACAGCGCGTCGATGCTGTCCTCGTCGCCCACGTCACAGGGCAGCACGATGTCCGAGCCCAGTTCGGCCGCCAAAGGATCGACCCGCTTTTTCAGCGCGTCGCCCTGATAGGAGAAAGCCAGTTCGGCACCCGCGCCGGCACAAGCCTTGGCGATGCCCCAGGCAATCGACTTGTCGTTGGCGAGCCCCATGATGAGTCCGCGTTTTCCCGCCATCAACTGCGATGTCATGAATATTCCTCTTGCCGATCCGGCGCCGTTTCGATCCGGTGTAGGCGATCGGTCGATAGGCATCAAGACTGTGGTCTACGTCACGTCACCGCTGGTCCAGACGATCAGGTAGCGCAAAAGATGACTTATAAGGTACAATGACAGCGTACGAGTGAGTGAGATGGTATGATGGATGACCGCCAAGGTATCTTTGCGGGTGACGATCCATTCGGAATTGCAAGGCGCTGGCTCGGCGAGGCCGAGGCCCAGGAGCCATCCGATCCGAATGCAGCGGCGCTCGCCACGGTTGACGACGACGGCTTGCCGGACGTGCGGATCGTGTTGGTCAAAGATATCGAGGACGAGGGTTTTCTCTTCTTCACCAATTACGAAAGCGCCAAGGCGCGCCAGATCGCAACGGGCGGCAAGGCCGCGCTGGTGCTGCACTGGAAATCGCTACGCCGCCAGATCCGCGTGCGCGGGGTGGTGGAGCGCGAGGACGGGGCAAAGGCAGACGCCTATTACCGAAGCCGTGCCCTTGAGAGCCGGATCGGGGCCTGGGCCTCACCGCAGAGCCGACCGATTGCCTCGCGCGCCGCGCTCGAGGCCGAAGTCGCGCGGCTCGAGGCGGAACTCGGCCCTGATCCCGCGCGCCCGCCATTTTGGGGTGGTTTTCGCATTCGGCCAATTGAGATGGAATTCTGGGCCGACGGTGCCCACCGGCTTCACGATCGCTACAAATGGACGAGACCGGGGCCTTCGGGGTCGTTCAATGTGCTACGGTTGGGTCCCTAATTTCATGCCAGATGAAATTCGGTGCTTGTAGTGAAATCCTGACTGTGCTGCACAGGCACCAAAAGATGATCGGCTCGACCGACGACCGCTGGAGGCGGAGATGAACGAGATGCTGGATAAGCAGGCGGAAGACCGCTTCGAGCTCGAGGGCCACGTGAAGTGGTTCGATCCGGCAAAAGGATTCGGCTTCATCGTGCCTGATGAAGGTGGCGCGGATATTTTGCTGCATGCAAATGTACTGCGCAATTACGGGCAAAACTCGGTCGCCGATGGCGCCCGAATCCGCATTCTGGCGCAGCGCACGGAACGTGGCACGCAGGCCGTGGCGATCCTGACGCTGGATCCGCCGCCGACGGCCTCGGCGGTGCCACTTGCCGATTTCGCGGAATTCGATCCCGAGTATCTCGCCAGCCGCCCGCTGGAGCCTGCGCGGATCAAGTGGTTCGACAAGGCCAAGGGCTTTGGCTTTGCGAACCAGTTCGGCGCGCCAGACGATATATTCCTGCATGTCGAAGTCCTGCGCAGCTCGGGGCTGTCGGATCTCGAACCGGGCGAGGCGGTGGCGTTACGGGTGATTCAGGGACGTCGGGGGCGCATGGCCACCGAGATTCTGCCATGGGACGCGGCAGTGCGTGTGGCGCAGGCCAAGACGGACGAGAACGACCATCCCGATGCGGACCGGGGCAGCGACGACGGCGCGACCGAATGAAGGCCGTGGCCCTGACGGCACTGCTGCTGGGCCTACCCGTCGCGGGCTTGGCCGCCGATTGCACGCCGGACCGCATCACCGTGCGCGGAGACTGGGGGCAGGCGGGGTTTGCGGTCGAGGTTGCCGACGATCCGTCCGAGCGCGCCCAAGGCCTCATGAACCGGGCCGAGATGCCACGGATGGCGGGCATGCTCTTTGTCTATGATGCACCCCAAGCGGTGTCTTTCTGGATGCGCAACACGCTGATCCCGCTCGACATGATCTTTGCCAGCGCCGATGGCACGATCCAGAGCATCCACGCTCGCGCAAAGCCGCTCGACGAGACGCCGATACCGGGCGGGATGGATATTCAATACGTGCTCGAGATCAACGGCGGCATGGCGGCCCGTCTCGGCATCGCCGAGGGCGACACGCTGCGCCATCCCGCGATCGGCTCCGACGAAGTTCCTGCCGCCGATCCCTGCGACTGATCCTAAAACCGGCACGCAGACGCTTGCACCCCGGCGCGGAGCGGCCTAGAAGGGCGGCGGTTCGGGGCGTAGCGCAGCCTGGTAGCGCATCTGTTTTGGGAACAGAGGGTCGCAGGTTCGAATCCTGCCGCCCCGACCAGATTTCTCCCTTTCGATGATGAGTGCACCCGCTCCCCTGAGGGGAACGAGCGTGGTCGACTGCGACCCTGCGCTGTCGTCAAGATCGGCCCTGCGAATCCTCTCCCGACGTCAGTTGACCCGGTGCGTCGGTCAATCCCCCCTAACCGAGCCCATCCGCCGGCGCATGGCGGATCCACCGCTGCAATCCTGACCAGCCCCTCGGTTGGGGCGGTAAAACGGCCTGTGGCAGTGCCGACACGCTCCGACGTGGACAACTTTGCCCGCTGCGCCAAGCCCCCTGTGGACAAGTCGGATGCCCCTTGGTCAAGGCGACCGTTCTGCGTCGTCCCGCAGGCTGAAAACCCTCCCCTGCAAGGGCCTTGGGCTCGGCCGGACAGGTTGCATAAGCCTGTGGAAAACCCTGTGGGGGAAACGCGAACTGCGGTGGGCAAAAAACGCTTCGATCCGGGCGGCTTCGGGATTCGACGGTGGCCCCGTCTTGGCGCGTTGACCGTGCCCGCCATGCTGCACAGGGTCGTGCGACTTGCGGGGGGCCAAAGGCGTCCCGCTCTTGATCCGACACGGGAACGCGGCATGCAGATCGAACGAGGCTACACCACCGCAGGGCGCGATCCGCTGGCCGGTCTGGCGATGCGCCGGGTGGAGCTGTCGGACGGTCGTCGCGTGCAGGTGCCTCAAGACTGGACCCAGCGCGCCGCCCAAGGTCTTTGCGTTCAGATGACGGGCGATGACGGTGCGTTGGACCTGCGCCGCGCCGCGGACCAGCTGGCGGTGCGTCTTCGGGCGCGGGCCGACGCGCAGGGGCGCATCTCCGATCCGGCCGATGCGGCGATCTGGGCCGACGAGATGCGTTACATGATCGCCCGACGGATCGCGGTCGTCGCCCCCGAGATGTGGTCGGGCCACGCGCGCTCGCCCCAGACGGCTTCGCTGCCGCTTGCGGTCGAGATGGCCGCCGTGCTCCCGCAGGACATGTCGCGTTTGTCGCAGGCCGCACGGTACGGCGCGCCGCTCGAGTTGCGCTTCGGTGCCGCCCCCGTCACGCCGCGCGTGGTGCTTGATCTGGGTCGTTTCGTCGAGGACGGCACGGTGGCCATCGAGGCGCTGGTCCGGGCGGTGCGGGTCTGGACGCTGGCCCTTGCGGTCGATGCGGGGCAGGGGGCCATCGGGCTGGCCGGCATGGGCGGCGCGCTGATGCGGCTGGGCCTTGGCCCCACCACGCGAGAGGGCCGGGTCATGGCCGCGGCCATGGCCGCGCTTGTCGAAGCCGCGCGACTGGCGGCGGCGGATGAGCTGGGATTGAGCTTTGACGCCGCAGCAGGGGCCGCCGGTCTGGCACAACTGCGCGCGAGGCCCGATGCCTCCTGTGCGGCACTGCTGCTGTCGCGGGCATCGGCGCTGCGCGAGGGCCTTGTCGGCAGGTCGGATGGCCCCCGGGCCCCGCGCCTCGTCATCGCACCTTTGGGCGACGCGGCGGCGATCCTGGGCACGGGGGCGGACCCGTTCGCACCGCTTACGACGCAGATGATCGACACCGAAACCCCCACCGGTCATCGCCGCGTGGCCGCGCCCGAACTGGTCGCGGGCCTCGTGGCGCAGGGCCACGGCCCCGACCGGATCGCGGCGCTGCTGCGACACGTGGTGGGCCATGGTAGCCTCGCGGCGGCCCCGGGGATCGACCACGCGACCTTGCGCGCCTGCGGGCTCGACGCCACCCAGATCGCCCGGATCGAAGCGGCGCTGCCGGAGGCACGCGATCTGCGCGCGGTGATCACGCCTTGGCGTCTGGGCCGGGCGTTCTGCGCCGATCATCTCGGTCTCGCGCCTGAAAAGGTCTCCGGCCACGGCATGGAGTTGCTGGAGCGCCTGGGCTTCTCGCCCGCGCAGATCGAGGGGGCGAACCGGCATGTGTTCGGCCACGGGAGCCTTCGGGGCGCGCGCGGGATCGACGCGGCGCAGGCCGCCGTTTTCGACGCTCCGGCGCAGGAGACGGACCTGCGCGCGCGGCTTGCCATGGCGGGGGAGGTGTCGGCGATGATCGAGGGGCCGGTGACGGCGCTGTTGCCGCTGGGCGAGGCCGTGCCTGTGGCGCGCGTCGCCCGTGCGATCCGCGCCGCGCGTCGCGCAGGTCTGGCCGCTCTCGTGACTTCGATCGATACCGCCGACAGCCCGCCGCTTGCGGCGCGACTGCGCGAGATCCTGGCGATGCTGCCGTCGGGCATCCGGCCCGGCACCACCCCCGCCGAAGTGCTCGAGATTCTGGATGCGGCCGGGCGTAGCCGCCCCGAGGCCCGCCGCCATGCCCGCGCGCTGCGCGAGCGGCTTTTGTCGGATCCGCTGCCGCAGGGCCGGACCCCGCGTCGTATCGCCGGGATTGCCGAGCCCGAGCGCCCACAGCCCCAGTCCGGACGCGACTGACCGTCCCTGCACGGAACGACTCTGCACGGAACGACCACGCATCGACCGGGTTGCTGACCTGAGTGAGCAAACCGGGAGACGGGCCATGGGTCGTGAGTCGCACGCGGTCGAGGACATCCTCGATCGGTTGGAGCAGGAAGGCCGCGACGACGACCGCGCCACGGTCGGCGACGTCACCGACGCGCTGGGGGATCGTGGCTTCGGCCCGTTTCTTTTCGTGCCCGCGCTGATCGAGATCTCGCCCATCGGCGGCATTCCCGGCATCCCGACGCTGCTGGCGCTGATCATCGCGCTGTTCGCGATCCAGATCGTCATGGGCCGCGACGAAATGTGGCTGCCGGGGTTTCTCGAAAACCGCTCGGTCTCGGGCGACAAGCTTGCCAAGTCCGCCGACAAGCTGCGCGGCATCGGCCGCTGGCTCGACCGCTGGTTTCACGGGCGGCTCCGCGCCTTGACCGGTCCGAAGGTGTCGCGCATCGCCGGGGTCGTGGTGGTGCTGTTGTGCCTGACCGTGCCGCCGCTGGAGCTTTTGCCCTTTGCCTCCACTGCACCCATGGCCGCCATCGCGGCGATCGGTTTGGCGATGACGCTGCGCGACGGGCTTCTGATGGCCTTGGGCTTCGTGTTGAGCGTCGTGGCGCTGGGCGTCGGGCTGGGTATGTTGGGCGGCTGAACGCGCCCCCGTCGGACTTGCGAAGGGCTGGCGCATTTCGTGCGTACGCGGCATGGTCGCGGCGCCCGCAACGCCCGGAGACGACGAAATGACGATCATGCGCAAGGGACCCGACGCCTTTCATTCCCTGCACCGCCACGGCTTTGTCCGCGTCGCCACCGCGACGCCGCGTGTGCGGCCCGCAGATGTGTCGTTCAACCGCGACGCTGTGATCGCCGAGGCCCGGCGCGCGCATGACGCCAAGGCGGATCTCGTGGTGTTCCCCGAGCTTTGCGTCTCCTCCTACGCCATCGACGACCTGCATCTTCAGACCGCGCTCATGGACGCCGTGGAGGCGGCGGTGGGGCGGATCGTGGAGGAGAGCGCCGCTTTGGCCCCGGTGCTGCTGATCGGCGCGCCGCTGCGGCACGAAGGGCGGCTCTATAACTGCGCCGTGGCGATCTCGCGCGGGCGCATTCTGGGCATCGTCCCGAAAAGCTTCCTGCCCAACTACCGCGAGTTCTATGAAAAGCGCTGGTTCGCCGAAGGGCGCGGCGTCACGGGGCGGATGCTGCGGATCGCGGGGCAGGAGGTGCCGTTCGGCACCGATTTGATCTTCGAGGCCGAGGATCTTCCGGGCCTCATATTTCACACCGAGATTTGCGAGGATTTCTGGGCCCCCGTGCCGCCGTCGAGCGCGGCGGCCACCGAAGGCGCGCTGATCCTCACCAACCTTTCGGCGTCGAACATCGTCATCGGCAAATCCGACGACCGCCATGTGCTGTGCCGCAGCCATGGCATGCGCAGCTTTGCCGCCTATGCCTATTCCGCCGCAGGGCCGGGCGAGAGCACCACCGACCTTGCATGGGACGGGCAGGGCGCGATCTACGAGATGGGCGACCTGCTGGCGCAATCGACGCGCTTCGATCTGGAGCCAGAGCTGTGCATGGCCGATGTCGACACGCAGCGGCTCTTGAACGAGCGGCTGCGCACCGGCACCTACAACGACGCAGGAAAAGGGCAGGCCCCGGTCTTTCGGCGCATCCGGTTCGAACACCAGCCGCATTTCGAGGACGCCGGGCTTTTGCGCCCGATCCGCCGCTTTCCCTATGTCCCGAACCGCGAAAGCCACCTCGATCTCGACTGCTACGAGGCGTTCAACATTCAGGTGGAGGGCCTGCGCCGCCGCTTCGAGGCGGTGGGCGGTGGCAAGCTGGTGATCGGCATCTCGGGCGGGCTCGACAGCACCCATGCTTTGATCGTCGCGGCCAAGTGCTGTGACAAGATGGGCCTGCCGCGCGACACGATCCTCGGCTACACCATGCCGGGCTTTGCCACCGGCGACGCCACCAAGTCCAACGCCTGGAAGCTGATGCGCGCCATGGGCATTTCGGCAGCCGAAATCGACATCCGCCCCGCCGCGAGGCAGATGCTCAAGGACATGGGCCACCCCTTTGCCGATGGCGAGCCGGTCTATGACGTGACCTTCGAGAACGTGCAGGCAGGACTGCGCACCGATTACCTGTTCCGGCTGGCGAACCAGAACCGGGGCATCGTCGTCGGCACCGGCGATCTGAGCGAGCTGGCGCTGGGCTGGTGCACCTACGGCGTCGGCGACCAGATGAGCCATTACGCCGTCAACGCGGGCGTGCCCAAGACGCTGATCCAGTATCTCATTCGCTGGTCCGTCACGTCGCAACAGTTCGACCCGGCCACCGACGCCATCCTGACCGCGATCCTCGACACCGAGATATCGCCCGAACTGGTGCCCGCCGATGCGGCGGGGGGGCTGCAATCCACCGAGGAAAAGATCGGACCCTACGCGCTCAACGACTTCTTTTTGTTCCACATCATGCGCTACGGGCTGCCACCATCCAAGGTGGCGTTCCTGTGCTGGCACGCGTGGCACGACGCCGAGGCGGGCCTCTGGCCGATCGGGTTCCCGCAAGACAAGCGCAAGCAATACGACCTCGCCGAGATCCGGCATTGGCTCGAGCACTTTCTCAAGCGGTTCTTCGGGTTTTCGCAGTTCAAACGCTCTGCCCTGCCCAACGGGCCCAAGGTCTCGGCGGGTGGCGCGCTATCCCCACGCGGCGACTGGCGCGCGCCGTCGGATTCCTCTGCCGCCGTCTGGGTCGATGAGCTGCACGAAAACGTGCCCGAAGGCTGATCTTTTCCGTCCGGCCGAGATGCGCTAGAGGGGATCGCCCGGAATGGTCCGGGCGCCGGTCGCAGCCTACCCGGTCAAAACAAGGACGGATCAAATGAAAACCTATGTCATCTGCTCGGGCGGGCTCGATAGCGTGTCGCTCGCCCACAAGGTCGCCGCCGAGAACGAACTCGCGGGCCTCATCTCCTTCGACTACGGACAGCGCCACTCCAAGGAGCTGGACTTTGCCCGCGCCGCCGCCACGCGGCTCGGCGTGCCGTTCCACCTGATCGACATGCGCTCGATCGGCGCGCATCTGACCGGATCGGCTCTCACCGACGATGTCGATGTGCCGGACGGGCATTATGCCGAAGAGACGATGAAATCGACCGTGGTGCCGAACCGCAACGCGATCATGCTCGCCGTGGCCTTCGGCCTCGCGGCGGCGCAGAAGGCCGACGCAGTGGCGACGGCCGTGCATGGTGGCGATCACTTCATCTACCCCGATTGCCGCCCGGCCTTCACCGAAGCTTTCGATGCGATGCAGCGTCAGGCGCTCGACGGCTATGCCGACGTCCGGCTCTACACGCCTTTCGTGCACGAGCCGAAATCGGCCATCGTCACGGAAGGCGCGCGGTACGATACGCCGTTCGCCGAAACATGGTCGTGCTACAAGGGCGGCGAGACGCATTGCGGCCGCTGCGGCACCTGTGTCGAGCGGCGCGAGGCGTTCCACCTTGCGGGCGTCACGGACCCGACGGTCTATGCCGACCCCGACTTCTGGCTTGAGGCCGTCGCGCGGGGGGCGAAGTGATGTACACGATCACCAAGGAATTCCACTTCTCCGCCAGCCACCAGCTCTGCGGCCTGCCGGGCGACCACCCCTGCGCGCGGCTGCACGGGCACAACTACATCGCCGAGGTCGAGCTTCGGGCAGAGGCGCTCGACGAGAACGGCTTCGTGCTCGACTACCGCGCGCTCGACCCGCTCAAGCGTTGGATCGACGATACGCTCGACCACCGCCACCTCAACGAGGTGTTCGGACATGACGGCGTGACCTCCGAGGTTCTGGCCAAGGCGATCTTCGATTGGGCGCGCGCGCGCTGGGAACAGGTCAGCGCCGTCCGCATCTCCGAGACGCCAAAGACATGGGCGGAATACCGGCCCCGAGGCGCGGCATGAGCACGCTGCGCGTCTCAGAGATCTTCGGCCCGACGATCCAGGGCGAGGGCGCTCTGATCGGGCAGGCGACGGTCTTCGTGCGGCTGGGCGGCTGCGACTACCGCTGCTCGTGGTGCGACAGCCTGCACTCGGTCGACAGCGAGTACCGCCACACCTGGACGCCGATGCAAACCGATGAGGTCTGGGCACGGGTGGTGGAGCTGTCCGGCGGGCGGCCCCTCACCGTGACCGTCTCGGGCGGCAACCCGGCAATTCAGGACTGCGGCCCGCTGATCGAGCGCGGCCGCGCGCTTGGCTACCGTTTCGCGCTCGAGACCCAAGGCTCGGTCGCGCGCGACTGGTTCTCGCGGTTGGAGCCCTTGGTGCTTTCCCCCAAACCCCCATCGTCCGGCGAGACGCCCGATTGGGACCGCTTCGACGACTGCCTCAGGGCTGCGGGCGAGGCCGAGGCGATCCTGAAGATCGTGGTCTTCGACGAGACCGATTACCTCTGGGCCCGCGACGTGGCCGCGCGCTACCCGCAGCTCCCGGTCTATCTGCAGCCCGGCAACCACACCCCGCCGCCGCCCGAGGCCGAGGATGCCGAGATCGACATGGAGGGCATCACCGACCGCATGGACTGGGTGGTGAGCCGGACGCTCGCCGATGGCTGGTTCGAGGCACGCGTGCTGCCGCAGCTGCACGTGCTGATCTGGGGCAACAAGCGCGGCGTCTAGACCGCGAGGCTGTGCCGGGCCCTGATGAAGCCGCTTAGAAACGCGGCTTCGGCGAGAAGCTTGACGCTCTCCTCCAAGATCTCGCCCAGATCATGCGCGAGATCGGGCCGGGCGGCGGAAAAGCCCGAGAACAGCACCCATGACGCGTCGTTGAGCAGCGCGTCGATCGCCACCTGCAGCACCAGCAGCGCCGCGCCGGTAGCAAGCCAGCCCAGCATCTGGGGAAAGCGCCGCAGCTCGGAGCGGCAAGCCCACATGACGCCCGCGCCGATGAGGCCGTAGGCAAGGATGATCAGATCGTCCAACCGGTCGGTGAGCGGGGTTTCCTCGATCCCGGCCAGTCGGTGCAGCAGCCGGTCGAGGTTCTCGTGAATCTGTGCAAGATCGTCGAGCGCCAGCCAGACAAAGCCCAGCCCGATCGCCAGCCAGACGATGCGCGGATCGCGCCATGACCATCCCGCGCCTTCGCGGCGCAGCCGGCCGATGCGCAGGCTCGTCGCCGCTGTCAGCGCCAGAAGTGCTGCGGAGGTATAGGTGACGATGCCACTTTCGCGGAACTGGTGATCAAGATCCTGCAGAGCGATGCCGGTGGCTATGGCCAGCACGAGAGCCAGCCCGGCTGTGATGAAGGCATGGATGGGTCGTATCCGGTCCAGCATGATTGTTCGGCCCTTTCAGAGAGATGGTGGGCCCGTTTGTCCCGACCGGCGGTGTTTTTCACGTAAGCCGCGCCTTTAACGGCATGGGGAGGTTGACCGCAACGCCGCGCGCGCTCTCATTGTCGTGACCCAGGCCAGACGGCTGTTTTCTTGGACGATACATGACCCGCGACGCACGTGCCCGTAGATATCTGCCGCGCCGGGCATCGTGGCTGGTTCTGGCTTTGCCCCTGCTGCTCGCCGCCTGCGAGGGGCGGCAGTCGGTGCTGGTGCCCGCAGGAGAGGACGCGCGCATTCTGGGCGACCTGTTCTGGGTGATGCTCATCGGCGCGGTGGTGCTGTGGATCGGCATGAACGGGCTGTTTTACTGGGCCACCCGCCGCAGCCCGGCCGAGCATTCGCAGACCCTCGCCAACTGGCTCGTGATCCTGGGTGGCATCTTCTTTCCGACGGTGACGCTCGGCGCGCTGCTGGTTTACGGCCTGACCATCATGCCCGACCTGCGGGCCACCGGCGACGGGCCGGTGATCCGCGTGACCGGCGAGCAGTGGTGGTGGCGCGTCGAATACGAGCGCGAGGACGGCTCGACCGTGATCACCGCCAACGAGATCCGGCTTCCGGCGGGCGTGCGATCGACCTTCCTTCTGGACAGCAAGAAGGTGATCCATTCGTTCTGGGTGCCGAGCTTGGGCGGCAAGATGGACATGTTTCCCGGCCGGGTGAACGAGATGACGCTGGGGCCCGAGAAACCGGGCGTCTACCGCGGCCAATGCGCCGAGTTCTGCGGCGAGAGCCACGCATGGATGGCGTTCGAGGCCGAGGTGATGGAGCCCGACGCCTTTTCCGCATGGCTCGACGCCGAGGCCGCCGATGCGGTGCCCCCCGCAGGTGAGGATGCCCGGCGCGGCGCGGCGCTGTTTCTTGCCCAAGGCTGCGGCGCCTGCCACGCGGTGCGCGGCACGCCCGCCGTGGGGCAGGTGGGGCCGGACCTCACCCATGTCGGCTCGCGCCACTCGCTCGCCGCCGGGCGGCTGGGCACAAGCGTCGAGGATTTCGCCAAATGGGTCGCCAACCCCGGCGCGTGGAAGCCCGGCGTCGAAATGCCCGCCTATGATCACCTCACAGACGCGCAGATCGGCGCGATCGCCGCCTATCTCGAGGGCCTCGAATGACCGACCACAACACCCCCGCAGGCGACCTCAGGCCCGAAGGGATCTATCCGCCCACCGAGGAGATGCTGAACGAGCCGGTGCCGCTTGAGGTGCAGGAGAGACAGAAGGAACGCTTGGGCCGCGCTTGGAAGACGCCCGAGGGCTGGCGCTACTGGACCGCCGTGAACAACTCCGAAGTCGGCGTCTGGTACACGATGACCGCCTTCGTGTTCATGCTGATCGCGGGCGTGATGGCGCTTTTGATGCGGTTGCAACTCTGGGTGCCGGAGAACGACCTGATCTCGGCGGATCTCTTCAACCAGCTCTTCACCATGCACGGCTCGGCGATGATGTTCCTCTTCGCCGTGCCGATGTTCGAGGCGATCTCGATCCTTTTGCTGCCCGCCTTCCTAGGCGCGCGCGACATGCCGTTTCCGAGGCTCTCGGCCTATGGCTACTGGAGCTTTCTGATCGGCGGCATCTTCGTGATCGGCTCGATCCTGTTTTCGGCGGCCCCCAAAGCGGGCTGGTTCATGTATCCGCCCTTGGCTACGCTCGAACTTGGCATCGGCTCGGACATCTGGCTCTTGGGTCTGAGCTTCATCGAGGTGGCCTCGATCGCCGCGGCCGTCGAGCTGATCGTCGGCGCGCTGAAGTGCCGCCCCCCCGGCATGCGCGTCAACGTCATGCCGCTCTACGCGTGGTACGTGCTGGTGGTCGGCGGCATGATCCTGTTTGCCTTCCCGCCGCTGATCGCGGGCGATTTCCTGTTCGAGCTGGAGCGCTCGTTCGACTGGCCCTTCTTCGATCATACGCGCGGCGGCGACCCGATGCTGTGGCAGCACCTGTTCTGGATCTTCGGTCACCCGGAGGTCTACATCATCTTCCTGCCCTCGATCGCCATCGCAGCGATGATCGTTCCGACGGTCGCACGACGCCCGATCCTGGGCTATTCGTGGATCGTGCTCTCGGCCGTGGGTACGGGGTTCCTGAGCTTCGGGCTCTGGGTACATCACATGTTCACCACCGGCCTGCCCAACATCTCGCTCGGCTTTTTCTCGGCGGCGTCCGAGGCGGTGGTGATCCCGACCGGCATTCAGCTCTTCGCCTTCGTTGCCACGCTGATCGCGGGGCGGGTGAAGATGACGTTGCCGATGCTGTGGATCGCGGGCGCTCTGGCGATCTTCACCGCAGGCGGTCTCACGGGCGTCATGGTCGCCGTGGCCCCTTTCGACTGGCAGGTGCACGACACCTATTTCATCGTGGCGCACCTGCACTACACGCTGTTCGGCGGCATGGTCTTCCCGGTGATCGCGGGGGTCTATTACTTCTTTCCCTTCATCGCCAAGAAGATGCTCTCGGAGCGTTTGGGCCGTTGGTCGTTCTGGCTGATCTTCACCGGCTTCAACATCACCTTCCTGCCGATGCATCTCACCGGTCTTCTGGGCATGCCGCGCCGGGTCTACACCTACCCCGAGGGGCTTGGCATCGACTGGCTGAACCAGATCTCGACCGTGGGGTCGTTCATCGTCGCCGCCGGCTTCGCGGTCTTTGCCTGGGACATCGTCCGCCCCAAGAAGGACCAGCCGCAGATCCCCCGCAACCCGTGGGGGTCCGGCACGCTCGAGTGGAGCCATGAGATCCCCGAGACCAAGTGGGGCGTCCGCTCGATCCCGCACATCACCTCGCGCTACCCGCTGTGGGACCAGCCCAAGCTGGTGGATCGCATGGATCAGGGGCGCTACTACCTCCCCGACGCCGAGGAGGGGCTGCGCGAAACCATCGTGACCAGCGTGATCGACGCGCGCCCGATCCAGGTGCAGCGGGTCACCGGCCCCGCCTACATCACCATCTGGGCGGCGGCCTTCACCGGGGGCGCCTTTATCCTGCCGACCTTCCACATCTACACTCCGGCCATCGTTTCGGCGGCCTTCGCGGTGGTCTGCATCCTCTATTGGCTCTGGACCTCGACCGCGCGCCCGCCCGAGAAGGACATGAAGGATGTCGGCCTTGGTCTCAGCCTCCCGACCTATGCGGCGGGCCCGCAGGCGGTGGGCTGGTGGGCGGTGTGGATCACCATGCTGGGCGATTCCACGGCCTTCGCCTCTCTGGTGTTCGGCGCGTTCTTCTACTGGACCTCGAACACCGCCTTTCCGCCGCCCGGTGCGGAGCATGCGAGCGGCTATCTCGTGGCGCTGGCCACGGCGGCTTTCGCGGTGTCTTGGGCACTGACGCGGGCCGCGCGGGGCCTGAACCGGGCGGGGCGCGTCGGGCTGGCCCGGGGCGCGCTGGCGCTGGCGCCGATCCTGACGCTGTCGGGGATGGCAGGCTTCGGCATCTCCGTGCTCGATCTCGATCCGACCAGCCATGTCTACCCGGCGATGATGTGGGCTCTGATGATCTGGGTCGTGGCGCATGGGGCGCTGGGCACGATCATGCAGCTCTATTGCCTCGCGGGATCGATCTTCGGCAAACTCACCCCGCGCTACGACGCGGATCTGTGGAACGTCACGCTGTTTTGGCATTTCATGGGGATCACCGCCTTGGTGACCGGTGCGATGATGGGCCTCGTGCCCCGGTTGATGTGAGGGAGGCGGCATGAGCAGCAACGACCACGACCGCCAACCGCACCCGCGCGAGGACGAGCACGAGTTCGGCGAGGAGCGCGAGAGCCTGTGGCGGATCGCCTTTGCCCCCACCATCTGGGCGTTCCACTTCGCGATCAGCTACGCTGCCGTCTCGGTCTACTGCTTTCGCTACGAGCAGATGTATTCGATGGGCACCCTGCGCGCGGGGCTGATCGTGATGACGCTGGCGATGCTGGCCGCCATTGCATGGATCGGCTGGCGTGCCTTTCAGCGGTGGGACGTGCGCGGCACCGGCGAATTCTCGAACCCTGCGGGAAGCGCCGAGGACCGGCACCAGTTTCTCGGCCATGCGGGGTTCCTGCTGGCGATCGTGTCCTTCATCGGTGTGGCCTTTGACACCTTGCCCATCGTGATCTTGGGCACCTGCCGGTGAGGTCTGGCCCGATCAGACCAGTGCCGCTGATCCTCGGGGTCGGGCTTTTGGTCGCGGTCTGGGTCGCGCCGCTCTCGATGTGGCTCGGATCGGCTTTCGCGGGGCATATGCTGCGGCACATGACGCTGGTGGCGCTGGCGGCCCCGCTTCTGATCATCGGCTGGCCCTGGGTGGCGCGGGCCTTGGCGCTGCACCCGATCGCCGCCGCCGCTCTCGAATTCGCGGTGGTCTGGGGCTGGCATCTGCCGCGCGCGCATGGCCTGGCCTACCGCGCCGACGCGGGCTTTGTCGCCGAGCAGGCGAGCTTCCTGCTGGTCGGCCTGCTGGTCTGGGCAGGCTGCCTGCGCGCGAGCCATCCGCTTGCGGGGGCGGGGGGGCTGCTTTTGACCTCTATGCACATGACGCTGCTGGGCGCGCTGTTGATCCTCGCGCCGCGCGATCTCTATTCCGCGTGGTGCGGGCTGCTGCCGAACCTGAGCGGTCAGCAACTTGGCGGCATGTTGATGCTGGGCATCGGCACGCCGGTCTATCTCGTGGCGGGGCTGTGGCTCACCTCCCGAGCGGTGAACGAAAAGGAGACCGCGGCATGAAGCAGCGGACAAGGACGGTTCTGGCCACGCTTGGTGTCCTGGCGGGGCTGGGGGCCGTGGCGGGCGGCGCGACGGTGGCCTTCGGGCTTTACAACGTGTCGGCCCGCGCGGGCCATCTGCCGCCCGTCTACTGGGCGCTGCACACGACGTTCCGCCAGTCGGTCGACCTTCGCGCCGGTGCGCCCGAGACGCCCGCGCCGGATCTCACCGACCCGACGCTGGTCGAGCTTGGCGCGCGGCATTTCGAGACCGCCTGCGCGATGTGCCACGCGGTGCCGGGCCAAGAGCGCAGCGCCACCGTGCGGGGCATGAACCCCGAGCCGCCGCATATCCTTGAGGCCGTGGGGAACTGGAGCGCCGATGAGCTGCACTGGATCGTCTTCGAGGGCGTGAAGATGTCGGGCATGCCGCCTTGGCCCTCGTCGCGCGAAGACGACGTCTGGGCCGTCGTGGCCTATCTGCGGGGCATCCAGACCGAAGTGGTCACACCCGAGCGGCAGCTGCAGATCACCGCGCGAGAGGACATGGACGCCCCCGAGGGGGCGGCGTGGTGCGCGGGATGCCACGGCGGCACGCAGGCGCATGTGCCGCGTCTCGACATCTTCGACGCCGATTACATCGAAGCCTCGCTAATGGCCTACCGCGAGGGGCGGCGCGAGAGCGGGATCATGCAGCAGGCGGCGACGGCGCTGAGCCCTGCGGCACTGCGCGACCTCGCCGAATGGTTCGCCGAAAGCGCGCCGTCAGAGCGCAGCCCGTCCGCCCGCGTGCCCGACGCCGAGACGCTGGACCGCGGCGCGGTGCTGGCCCGCGCGGGCACCGACGACGTGCCCGCCTGCACCGCCTGCCATGGTCCGGGGCCGCGCGATCTCGCGGGCTTTGGCGGCGATGATCTGGACGGAAAATTTCCGCCGCTCGCCGGTCAGGACGAGGCCTATCTGATTACCCAGCTCCGGCTCTGGCGCGACGGCGTGCGTGGCGGCACCGAGGCCTACAACCTGATGCGCGTCGCGGCGCAGGAGTTGGAGGAGGACGAGATCGAGGCGCTTGCCGCGTGGTATGCCTCGCTCGATCCGGTCACGGGGGAGGTATCCAACGCGCGGAAGGCACAAGGGAGCGATCCCAACCCGATGCGCCAGCCCGTCGACCACTGAGCCGCGCCGTTGCTGCAGGGCCGTGTTGCAAGGCCCTGACATTTTGGTGTGTTGCGCCGATCCCGGCGCAAAGGCACTACCCTGACACCGAGGCCGGGCGACACGACCCGGCGCGACCGACAGGAGGACGACATGGTGCGGATGATGGCAGGGCTGGGCGGTGCGCTGATCCTCGCGGGGGGCATGGCCCATGCGCAGGATGGTACGTCGGACACGGAGGCGCTGCTGGGTCAAAGCTGGGACGAGATCGTCGAGGCGGCCCGCGGCGGCGAGGTCAATGTCTTCATGTGGGGCGGGGCCGACAACATCAATGCCTATGTCTCGGACTACATCGGTGGCCTGCTCGAAGAGGATTACGGCATCACCCTCAACCGCGTGCCGCTCACCGACACGGCCGAGGCGGTGAACATCGTGCTGGGCGAGGTCGAGGCCGGGGCCAAAGCGGGCGCGGTCGACATGATCTGGATCAACGGCGAAAACTTCCGCACCATGAAGCAGGGCGATCTCGCATGGTGCGGGTATGTGGACAAACTGCCGAACGCGGCGCTCGTCAACTTCGACAACCCCGCCATCGCCAACGACTTCGGCACGCCGGTCGAGGGCTGCGAGGTGCCGTGGAGCCGGGTGCAATTCGCCTTTGCCCATGACACCGCCCGCACCGACGCGCCGCCGCGCTCGATCCCCGAACTGCTGGGCTGGGCAGAGGCGAACCCCGGTCGCTTCACCTATCCCGCGCCGCCCGATTTCACCGGCGCCGCCTTCGTGCGCCACGTCTTCACCCATTTCGCGGGCGGTGCGGACGCGCTGATCGGCCCCTTCGATCAGGCAAGGTTCGACGAGGTGGCCGCCGAGACCTGGCAGATCCTCAACGATCTGGAGCCGTCGCTCTGGCGCGAGGGCGCGACCTATCCGACCTCGATTACCCAGCTGCAACAGATGTTCGCCAACCAAGAAGTGGACCTGTTCTTCACCTATGACCCGGCAGAGGTCGGCACGGCGGTGGTCAACGGTATCTTCCCCGAAACGGCGCAGTCCTATGGGCTCACCGACGGCACCTTGGCCAACACCAACTACATGGTGATCCCGGTCAACGCCGCGAACAAGGCCGCTGCCATGGTGACGCAGAACCTGCTGCTCTCTGGCGAAGCACAGCTTGAAAAGGCGCAGCCGGATGTCTGGGGCGCGGCCACGGTGATCGAGCCGGATCGCGCCTCCCAAGAGGTGCAGGCGGGCTTTGCGGCGCTGGAACGGCACCCGTCGGTCGTCTCGATCGAGGAGTTGGGGCAGGCGGCGCTTCCCGAGCTTCAGGCTGACTGGACCTCGGCCATCGAGGACGGCTGGATCGCAAACGTCGGCAATTGAGGTGATCGGGCGCGGGCATCCATGGCTGTCGCTCGCGCCCGCGCTTGGCGTGACAGCGGTGCTGTTCGGCGGCGGCCTCGTGCTGGGGCTGATGGGCTCCTTTGGCATGGGGCGCGGCGGTTTCACGTTTGACGCGTGGTCGGCCGTGCTGTCGGAAGGCCGCGTCTGGCGCTCGCTCGGCCTGTCGCTCTGGATCGCCTTTGCCTCGACCGCGCTGGCCTGCGTCATCGGTCTTGGCGCGGCGCTGCTGCTCCGCCGTCGCTTTCCGGGGCAGGGGCTGGCGCGGCTGCTGTTCCAGATCAACCTCACCATCCCGCACGCGGTCGGCGCGCTGGGTATCCTGTGGCTCCTGTCGCAGTCGGGCTTCCTTGCACGGCTCTCGGCCGGAACCGGGCTGATCGACGGCCCCGCCGGGTTTCCGGCGCTGACGCAGGACCGCTACGCCATCGGCATCATCGCGCATTACGTCTGGAAGGAGGTGCCTTTCATCGGGCTGATCCTGCTGGCCAATATGCAGTCTCTGGGCGACGACCCCGAGGCCGCCGCGCGCTCGCTCGGGGCCTCTCCCTTTGCCGCCATGCGCCTCGTGCTGCTGCCGCTGCTGCGCCCCGCTCTGATCCGCGCGGGCGCCATCGTCTTCGCCTTTTCCTTCGGTGCGTGGGAGGTGCCCGTGCTCCTGGGCCAGAGCGCGCCCACCGCGCTGCCGGTGCTGGCATGGCAGCGCTTCACCGATCCTGACCTCGCCGCGCGCCCCGAGGCGATGGCTCTGGCCATGCTGATCGCGCTGGTCTCGGCGCTGCTCATTCGCGCGGCCTTTGCGGGGCGGTCATGAGCGCGCGGATGCGTACGGCGCTCGGCCTCGTGCTGATCGCGGCGCTGATGGCGCCGCTGGTGCCGCTGGCCCTGTGGTCGGTGGCGCGCGGCTGGTTCTTTCCGCAGATCCTGCCCGCGACATGGACACTCGAGCCATGGATGCGCGCCTTCGCGCCGCGCTCAGACATCCCTGGTGCGCTGCTGACCACGACGCTCATCGCGCTGGCAGCGGCGGGGCTCGCGCTGGCGCTTGGCATTCCGGCGGGCCGGGCGCTCGGGCTCTATCGCTTCCGCGGCAAGGCTCTGGTGGAGCTTGCGCTGCTCGCCCCGGTGATCGTGCCGGGCATCGCGGTGGGCCTCGGGGTCCACGGCGTTTTCCTGCGGCTGGGGCTGACCAATTCCGCGCTTGGCGTGGTGCTGGTGCATCTCGTGCCGACGCTGCCTTACGTGATCTTCGTCATGTCCGGCGTCTTTGCCAATTACGACGCCGAGGCCGAGGCCCAGGCCCGCAGCCTCGGCGCGCGCCCCCTTCAGGTGCTGTGGCACGTCATGCTGCCCGCTATCGCGCCGGGCGTCATGGTGGCGGGGCTCTTCGCCTTTCTCGTCTCGTGGTCGCAATACATCCTGACGCTGACCATCGGCGGTGGCCGGGTGGTGACGCTGCCGCTCCTGCTCTATGCGCAAGCAGGCGCGGGGCGCAACGATCAGGCGGGCGTGCTCGCCATGCTGAGCCTCGCGCCGGGCCTCGTCATCCTCGCGCTGGTGGCGCGGCAGCTGTCGGGGCGCGGCATGACATTCGGAGGAACGCGGTGACGCGGCTGACGCTCGAAAACCTGCAGCTGCGCCATCCCGGCGCGGAGCGCCCTGCGCTCGATGCGCTGTCGCTCGATGTCGCGGATGGCGAGATGGTGGCGCTCTTGGGTCCTTCGGGCTGCGGCAAGACCACGGCGCTGCGCGTCATCGCCGGGCTGATCGGCCCCGATGCGGGTGAGGTGCGCTTTGACGGGGCCTCGGTCGGGCATCTGCCGCCGGAACGGCGCGAGGCGGTGCTGGTGTTCCAGTCGGGCCAGCTCTTTGCGCATATGGACGTGGCCACCAACGTCGGCTTCGGCCTCAGGATGCAGCGCCGCCCCAAGCGCGAGATCGCCGCGCGCGTGGCCGAGGCGCTGGCGCAGGTGCAACTTGGCGATCTCGGCCACCGCCGCCCGCACGAGTTGTCCGGCGGCCAGCGCCAGCGCGTGGCGCTGGCCCGCGCGTTGGTGTTGAAGCCCGGATTGCTGCTGCTTGACGAGCCGCTGTCTTCGCTCGATGCGCATCTGCGGACCGAAATGCGCGCCCTGATCCGCCGCCTGCAACGAGAGACCGGGATCACCACGCTGGTGGTGACGCATGATCAGGAAGAGGCGGCGGTGCTGGGCGACCGTGTCGCCCTGATGCTGGGCGGCCGCATCCATCAGATCGGCGCGGGGGCGGCGCTTTGGAACCGGCCCGCCGATCTCGACGTGGCGCGCTTTTTCGGCGGCTGCAACTTCATCCCCGGCCGTTCCTCGGACGGGGCGTTCGACGGCCCGCTGGGGCAACTGACCTTGCCCGAGGGGGCACCCGAAGGCGAAGGCTGCCTGACGCTGCGCCCCGAAGCGATCGAGCCGGGCGACGGCGAGAACGCGGTGACGCTGCGGGTGATCGAGACCCGGTTCGAGGGGCTGCTCACCCGGATCACGGCCGAGGTCGCGGGGCTGAGGCTCGAGGCGCTGATGCGCGCGGGCGCGGCGCGCGGCGCCGTGCCGGGGCAGGACGTCCGCTGGCGGCTCCCGCGCGAGGCGTTGTGGGTGCTGCCCGGCGTCTAATCCTTTCCGCGCGGGACTGACACATTGCCGCACGACCAAGTGAGAGCCGGGCTGGTGACGCCCAGCGCGGCGGCTGATAGCCTCGCCGAACCAAAGGAGTACCCCCGATGTTTTCAGCCGACATGATCCTCGACGCGACACTTCTGCCCGCGATGATGATCGCGCTGTCGGCGGGGCTTCTGTCCTTCCTGAGCCCCTGCGTGCTGCCGATCGTGCCGCCCTATCTCGCCTATATGGGCGGGGTGTCGGTCACGGACCTCTCGGCCCCCAAGGGCGATCGGCGGCGCGTCATGACGGCGGCGCTGTTCTTCGTTCTCGGCCTTTCGACGGTGTTCTTGCTGCTCGGCGTCGCCTTTTCGGCTTTGGGCCGGGCGTTCTTGCAGTTTCAGGATTGGTTCAACATCATCGCGGGGATCACCATCATGATCTTCGGCGCGCATTTCACCGGTGTCATCCGCATCCCCTTTCTCGATCGTGAGGCGCGGGTGTCGGGCGGCGATCGGGGCGGCTCGGCCTTTGGGGCCTATGTGCTGGGCCTCGCCTTTGCCTTCGGCTGGACGCCCTGCCTTGGCCCGATCCTCGGCACCATCCTCGGGCTGGCCGCGACCGAAGCGGATGTGACGCGCGGGGCGGCGCTGCTGGCGGTCTACGCCGCGGGGCTGGGCATTCCTTTCCTGCTGGTCGCGGCGTTTTTCCCGCGGCTTGGCGGAGCGATGGCCTGGATGAAGCGGCACATGGGCCGGATCGAGCGGACTTCGGGGCTGCTGCTCTGGACCGTGGGTTTGATGATGCTGACAGGTCAATTCTCGGACTTCAGCTTCTGGCTGCTCGAAACCTTTCCCTCGCTCGCAGCACTCGGCTGACGCCCGCATTCGGCCTTATGGTGGCCCGCTTCCTCCTCTAGTCTGACGGAGAAAGGGGGCGGTCATGGACGGATCATCGATGCAACGGGTGCGCCGGCGGCGGGTGTTCTACATCCCCGGTTTCGACCCGATCCACCCGCGCCGCTACCGCGAGCTGTACCGCAGCGAGGCGGCCGCACAGGCGGAGATATCGGGCTTCGACCTCACTCTTTCGCCTGCCAAGGGCCGTCGCTTCGGCTGGGACGTCTCGGCCCGGATCGAGGGCGGCGAGGTGCGGACCGAGTTCGAGGTGCTGATCTGGTCGGACATCGTGCGCGAGCAGATGCAGGGCGGGATTCTCGCGACCTATGGGCAACTGCTGCGCACCGCATGGACCTATATCGCGAGCGGGGCGCTGGGGCGGCTGATGCGGCTACGCAAGGGGCCGGTGATCGCGGCACTCTACCCGGTGGTGATGCTTCTGGTGCAGCTTGGGCTGGCGCTGGGTCTGGGCGCTGTGGCGGGCGGGCTCGCGGACATGCCTGCGCGGTGGGCCAGACTGCCGGGCGGGCTGGCGTTCTGGCCGGTGCTGGCGGTGGTGGTCTGGGGCGTGCTGCATTGGTTTCGCCGCCATGACCGCAGGTTCTTTGCCTATTACCTGATGCATGACTATGCCTTTGCCGCGCGTTGGGGCGGGGCCAACCCCGCGGCACTCGAGGCGCGGTTGGCGCTGTTCGAGAACCACATCGCCGCAGCCTTGCGCGAGGATGTCGACGAGGTGCTGGTGGTGGGTCATTCCTCGGGGGCGCACCTCGCGGTTTCGGTGCTGTCGGATCTGATCCGCGCCGGTCGCTGGCCCGAAGGCGGGCCGGCCTTGGGTTTCTTGTCGCTGGGGCAGGTGGTGCCGATGATGTCGTTTCTGCCCGAGGCCCGCCGCCTGCGCGCCGATCTGGCCTATCTCTCGGCGCGAGAGGAGCTAACATGGCTCGACGTGACGGCACCCGGCGACGGCTGCGCCTTTGCGCTGTGTGACCCGGTGGCGGTGTCCGGCGTGGCGCCCGAGGCTCAGCGCTGGCCGCTGGTGATCTCAGCGGCCTTCACCCGCACACTGAGCCCGGCGCGCTGGCGCGAGCTGCGCTGGCGCTTCTTTCGGCTGCATTTCCAGTATCTCTGCGCATTCGACCGACCCGGCGACTACGACTATTTCCGCGTCACCGCCGGGCCGCTGACGCTGGCCGAGCGGTTCGCGGATCGTGCGCCGTCGCGACAGGCGATCCGCCGCGCGCTGTCGCCGCACACCATCACCGCATGAGCCTGCCGCCCAAGCCTACCGCCCGAGCGCCACGGGTGTCGCTCTGGCGGCACCTGCGGCTGTTTCGCACCGACATCCTTTCGGCCCAGCCCGCGCGGCTCTACCGCGCTTGGATGGCTGAATTCCGTACGCCGTTCTTCCGCTCGGTGCTGGTCAACGATCCGGCCCTGCTGCGGCTGATACTCAACGAACGACCCCGCGATTTTCCCAAATCCGAGAGGATCGGCGTAGGGCTGCGCCCTCTCTTGGGGGCTTCGGTGTTTCTCACCAACGGCGCGGTATGGGAGCGGCAGCGGCGGATCATCGACCCGGCCTTCGAGGGTGGCAAGCTGCGCGAGAGCTTTGCCGCGATGCGGGCGGCGGGCAAGGCGGCGGTGGCGCGGCTCGCCCCCTTGGCTGACGGGCGCGCGGTCGAGGTCGAGGCGCAAGCGAGCCATGCCGCCGCCGACGTGATCTTTCGCACGCTGTTCTCGATCCCGATCGAGCATGAGACGGCGCGCGCGACCTTTGAGGCGTTCCACACGCATCAACGCAGCCAGCCGCTCTTGAACCTCGCGGCCTTCGTGAAGGGGCCGTCTTGGATGCCGCGTCTGCACTCGCGCGAGACGCGGCGCACGGCACGGCGGATCCGCGCGTTGATCGCAGGTCTGGTGACGGCACGGGCCGAGGCAATCGCAACGGGCAAAGCGCCGCCCGACCTCGCCACCAAAATCATGACCACGCCGGATCCAGAGACGGGGGAGCGGTTTTCGCCACAGGAGATGGTCGATCAGGTGGCAATTTTCTTCCTCGCCGGGCACGAGACCAGCGCATCGACGTTGGGGTGGACGCTCTACCTCATGGCCACGCATCCCGAGGTGCAGGACCGGGCAGCCGTGGAGGCGATGGCGTTTTCGGGTGAGTTCTCAGGGCTTTCCAAGCTGAAGCTCATTCGCGATTGCACGCGCGAGGCGCTGCGGCTCTATCCGCCGGTGCCGATGATGGTGCGGGAGACGACCCGGCCCGAGCGGTTCCGCGACCGCGCGCTCGGGCGTGGCACTCAGGTGGTGTTGTCGCCATGGCACCTGCACCGGCACGAGCGGTTCTGGGACAGCCCCGACGCCTTCGACCCCGACCGCTGGAGCCGGGCCGAGACGAAAGACAGCGCCCGGCGGGCCTTCCTGCCGTTCAGCGCCGGGCCGCGCGTCTGCCCCGGCGCGGGCTTTGCCATGGCCGAGGCGGCGGTGCTGCTGGCGGCACTGCTGGCACGGTATCGCTTCGAGGCCGTGGAGGGTAGCGTGCCGGTGCCAGTGGCGCATCTGACGGTACGTGCGAAAGATGGGATCAGGCTACGCGTTTGGAAGCGTTGATGGGCAAAACTCTTCGAAGAGTTTTTGAAGTTCCTTCGAAGGAACTTGTCAGCACAGGGGCCGCACCGGATTGTGGTTGCAGAAGATGACAACTTGCCCGGCGTTCTCAATGGCCCGAAAGCCGCGCCATTTGATTTCATGCACGAAACGCGTGCGCCCAACGATCCGATCGACATCGCGCAGGCCACGCCGGACGATGCCACCGGAGGCCGCGGCCTGCGAAGCGAAGAGTTGGCACAGCCAGCGCTCAGGACTGATCACGGCGGGTGGGGTGGTCATATGCCGAGCCAGGCACGCGAAGTCTTAAGTTTTCATGACCTGGCGCAACACGAAGACCCGGATCGCCGAGGCCAGCCCGACATCACCGCGCGCGGCGTCGATTTCGGCGGCCAATCCATTGATCGTGCGGCCTTCGGCGGTGGCGATGTCACGAAAGGCGCGCCAGAACGCGTCCTCCAGAGACACGCTCGTGCGGTGACCCTTGAGCGTGAGCGAGCGTTTGACGGGCCGGCCGTCACTCATCGTCGCGCTGGTGCCCGTCAAGCCGCCGAGCCGTGATGTCGGCCTCTGCGGCGTCGCGTGTCTTTTCGGCCTTGGAGCGGCCGAACTTGACGGCATTGGCGTCGGCGCGGGCCTTGTCCTCGGCCCGCGCCTTCCGTTTCCTGAACTGGTTCAGGTTCACCGGCTTCATTTCGGGCCGATCATCTCCTCGGGGCGCACCACCCGGTCGAAGGTCTCGGCGTCGACGAAGCCGAGGTTGATGGCCTCTTCCTTCAGGGTCGTGCCGTTCTCGTGCGCGGTCTTGGCGACCGTTGTGGCGTTGTCGTAGCCGATGGTCGGGGCCAGCGCCGTCACCAGCATCAGGCTTTCGCGCATCAGCTTGTTGATCCGCTCTTCGTCGGCGCGGATGCCGTTCACGCAGTTTTCGGTGAAGCAGGAAGCGGCATCGCCCAGAAGCTGCATGGATTGCAGCACGTTGTAGGCCATCATCGGCTTCATCACGTTCAGCTCGAAATGCCCCTGGCTTCCGGCAAAGCCCACGGCGGCATCGTTGCCCATGACATGGGCGCAGACCTGCGTCAGCGCCTCGACCTGCGTCGGGTTGACCTTGCCCGGCATGATCGAGGAGCCGGGCTCGTTCTCGGGCAGCATCAGCTCGCCCAAGCCGCAGCGCGGGCCGGAGCCGAGCAGGCGGATGTCGCTCGCGATCTTGTAGAGCGAGGCCGCGACCGACCGCAGCGCGCCCGACATCTCGACCAAGGCGTCATGCGCGGCCAGCGCCTCGAACTTGTTGGGAGCCGTGACGAAGGGCAGACCGGTGATCTTGGCCATGTTCTCGGCCACGGTCTCACCCCAGCCTTGCGGCGTGTTGAGGCCGGTGCCCACGGCGGTGCCGCCCTGCGCCAGTTCGTAGATCGCTGGCAGCGCCGCCTTGACGCGGCGGATGCCCATCGCGACCTGGTGTGCGTAACCGCCGAACTCCTGGCCCAGCGTCAGCGGCGTCGCATCCATGGTGTGGGTGCGGCCGATCTTGATGATGTCCTTGAAGGCCTCGGCCTTCTCGACCAGCGCGGCGTGCAGCGTCTCCAGCCCCGGCAGCGTCACGTCGCGCGCGGTGGTGGCGACAGCGATGTGCATCGCTGTCGGGAAGGTGTCGTTCGAGGACTGGCCCATGTTGACGTGGTCGTTGGGGTGCACCGGATCCTTGGAACCGATGGTGCCGCCGAGCATCTCGATGGCGCGGTTCGAGATCACCTCGTTGGCGTTCATGTTCGACTGGGTCCCCGAGCCGGTCTGCCAGACCACGAGCGGAAAGTGATCGTCGAGCTTGCCTGCCACGACCTCGGCGGCCGCCGCGATCATCGCATCGGCAAGGCGGGCATCGAGCTTGCCGCGCGCCTTGTTGGCCTCCGCGCAGGCCTGCTTGATGACGCCGAGCGCGCGGACGATGGCCACGGGCTGCTTTTCCCAGCCGATCGGGAAGTTCAGGATCGAGCGCTGCGTCTGCGCCCCCCAGTAGCGGTCGGAGCGAACCTCGAGCGGGCCGAAGCTGTCGGATTCGGTGCGGGTGGGGGTGGTCTGGCTCATCGCGGTCTCCCTGGTATGCCGTCGCATGCCATGTACCGCGCGGGCCCCCTCAGGGGCAATTGCCTATTTGCGACGGGCGGCGCGGCTCAGGACTTGCGAAAGCTGTCGAGGCTGACCACTTGGGCGTCGCCCTTCTTGGGGGCGTCCTCCTCGGGCTCGGCCATTTCCTGCATCGGCGCCTCTTCGTCGTCTTCCTCCTCGCCGTCATCCTCCTGGTTCTCGAAGCGCAGACCGAATTCGACCGAGGGGTCGACGAAGGTGCGGATCGCATCGAAGGGGATATACAGCGGCTCGGGGCTGTCGCCGAAGTTGAGCGTGATCGAGAATCCCTCGTCGGTGACGGTGAGATTGTCGAACCAGTGCTGGATTACGATGGTCATCTCGCCCGGATAGCGATCGGACAGCCAATCGGCGATTTCCACGTCGGGATGCATGGTGTCGAAGGTGATGAAGAAGTGGTGCTTGCCCGGCAACCCCTCCGTGGAAATGCGGGTCAGCACCTCCTGGATCAGCCCGCGCATCGCCCGATGCATCAGGTTTCCATAGTCGATCGAACGGTTGGCAGGGCGGGTCACGTTGCGTCATCCTTTCGCGGTCGCGCCAAGCATAAGGGATTCGGGGGCGGATGAAAGGGGGCCGGAGATCACTGGGCCTGCGTCTCGCCCATCACCCGGACAAGTTCGCGCCGCAACTTGAGGCGGATCGCGCGCGGAAAGTCGCGATGCCCGCGCGCGGTGAGCACGAAGCCGTCGCGGGTGGCGATGTGACGCTTGTAGAATCCGGTGATCGCCTGACCGAGGCTTTCGATCGCAAGGCCGTTGATGGTGACATTCATCGCCTCGGCGCGGCGTCTGGCAATGCCGACATCGCCGCCATCGTTGGGCGTGCCGTCGCCCGATACGTCGATTACCCGGCGGTGGCAATCAGGCGCGCGCTTCATCAAGAGCAGCGCCGCGTGCAGCGCCTCGGCGGGGGCGGTGCCGCCCATGACGAAGGCACGCGGCGTGGTCCGGACCCGGTTGGCAAACCCTGAGAGCGCCGCGCGATCATGCGGTTGGGTCCAATCCATGACGACGACCTGCTGGCCCGCGTCGGACCATTGCAGCACCGCGAGGGCAACCCGTCCGACGATTACCGCCTCGATCACCACGGGGTCGGTCAAGGCGTCGGCCAGCCCGTCGATCTGCAACCGGTATTCGGCCTCGTCGACCGAGTTCGACACATCCATCGCCAGCACCAGCGCCGTATCGCAGGCCCGCGATATCGCGGGCAGGAGCGCGCAGGCGAGGGCGAGGAGCAAAAGCCGGGCCATGGCCCATGCTGCACCGGGGCGCACACGCAGAGCAAGATTCTTGTCCAGCGGTGAGCGGAAAGGGGGAAAGTGCAGGCTTCTGTTGCCAGGTGCCTGCGAACCCCGCCTTACGCTGCTAGGCGCAAGGGCTTAAGTTTCGGCAACCCGGACTGCTTAAGCAGCCAGAGCCATAGCCGGAGCACGGTTGTCGTTGGCAACTGTACAATTTTGGACCGATATCGGTGGTACCTCACCGAGACAAAGCCATCCTCTTTACACGTTCGTCGATCCTGTTTCGGCCCCATCTGCCCCCAACGAGGGATGTATGGTGGAGCCGCCGGGTACCGCCCCCGGGTCCGATCCGCTTATTACAGGCGCGTTTATGTCCATAGTTCCACAAGGGAACATCCTGAATATAGGCGCGGGATGGACGGATGAAAAGGGGGCCGCGCGACAAAGCGTGGCTCCCTCGGCTGCGAGGCAGGTCCGGATCAGAAGCCCGACTTGATCATCTCGAAGGTCTCTGCGTGCTGCTCGCGCAGCGCGTTCGAGATCGGCAGCTGCGCCAGCACCGGCACGTCGATCTTCTCAAGCCCCGAGGCGGTCAACGTCGCCTCGTCGATCTCGCCCAGCGCCGCTTCGTTCGCGGTGCCGAAACCCGCCTCCAAGAGAGGCATCGCGGCCTCGGGGGCCAGCATCGCGTTGACGTAGTCATAGGCCAGATCCTCGGACCCCGGCGCGTCCTTCATCTTCACATAGCCGCACAGCCAGAGCGACGAGCCCTCGCTCGCCTCGCGCTGAAAGCCGATCGGGCGGCCTTCCTCGACCATCGCGGGGAAGGTCTCGTTCCAGGCCCAGCTCACCAGAACCTCTCCGGTCGCCAGAAGCTGGCTCAGCTCGGCGGGGTCGGTCCAGTAGGTGCGCAGGTTCGGATGCACCTCGCGCAGCCAGTTGCTGGCGGCCTCGAACTCGGCCTCGCCGGCTTGGGTCCAGTCGGTGGTGCCGGTGGCGAGATACGCCAGCGCATAGGCATCGTCGACGTTGTCGGGCAGCGCCATGCGGCCCGCGTAGGCGGGGTTCTTGAACACCTCAAGCGTGGCCACGTCCTCGGCCGGAACCTCGTCGGGGTTGTAGGCAACGGCGGTGGAGCCGAAGTCGGTCGGCAGGAAATAGACTTCCTCGGTCTTGCCGCCGACCTGCTGGCCGGTGAGGTTCTGATCCAGATCGGCCCAGGCGTCGATCCGATCCGTGTCCCATGGCGCGATCAGGCCGCTTTCGGTCCACTTGGTGACCGAGCCCGCGCAGATATGGGTGATATCGGCGCGAAAGCCCGAACGCAGCTTCTGGAACGCCTCTTCCTCATCGCCGAAGAAGGAGAAGGTCGGCTCGCCATGCGCTTCGCCGTAGGCTGGATGGAACGACGGTTCCTCGAATCCCGGATAGTCGAGGACGGTGAGGCTGCCGTCCTGTGCCGCGGCGGCGGTGGCGAGGGCTGCGAGAGAGGCGGCACCGAAGAGACGAAGTCGGATCATGCAATGGCTCCAGTTGGTTGCGCGGCTCCCGCGCGGCAGGTGAAGCCTAGAAGCGGCCCCTTGCCGCATCAAGTCCCATGATGGCCGCGCGATTGCGCCGCCCTTCGGGACGTGCATTCATGCCCGCCAGACAGGTTGGCCCAAGGGAGGATGTCCATGTTCAAGGCGCTTTTGGTCGAGAAGGACGAGGCGGGGGCCACCCACGCCTCGGTGCAGGAACTGGGTGACGATCGGCTGCCCGAAGGCGAAGTCACCGTCGCGGTCGAATACTCGACGCTGAACTACAAGGACGGCCTGTGCATCGGGCCGGGTGGCGGGCTGGTGCGCAATTACCCGCATGTTCCAGGCATCGATTTTTCGGGCACCGTCGAGACCTCGGACGACGATCGCTACAAGCCCGGCGACAAGGTCGTGCTCACCGGCTGGCGCGTCGGCGAGGCGCATTGGGGCGGTTATGCCACCCGCGCGCGGGTCAAGGCCGATTGGCTGGTGCCGCTGCCTGAGGCGCTTTCGACGCGCGACGCGATGGCGGTGGGCACCGCCGGTCTCACGGCGATGCTCGCGGTGATGGCGCTCGAGGCGCATGGGCTGAAAACCGGGCAGGGGCCGGTGCTGGTCACCGGGGCCGCGGGCGGCGTGGGTTCGGTCGCCACAGCGATCCTCGCCTCGCTCGGCCACGAGGTCGCCGCCGTGACCGGTCGCCCCGAGACCGAGGATTACCTGCGCGATCTCGGCGCCGCCTCGATCGTGCCGCGCGCCGAACTCAACGAGACCACCAAGCGCCCGTTGGAGAGCGAGCGCTGGGCGGGCTGCGTCGATGCGGTGGGCGGCGCGATGCTGGCGCGGGTGCTGGGGCAGCTCAACTACGGCGCGTCTGTCGCCTCGGTGGGCCTCGCGGGGGGCACGGATCTGCCCGCCAAGGTGATCCCCTTTCTGCTGCGCGGCGTGAACCTTCTGGGCATCGACAGCGTCATGCAGCCCTATGACAACCGCATGAAGGCCTGGGAGCGGATCGCGCGTGACCTGCCGATGGACAAGCTGCGCGCGATGATCCGCCCCGCGCGTCTGGGCGATCTGCCCGAGCTTGGGGCCGAGATCCTGAACGGACAGGTGCGCGGCCGCGTCGTGGTCGACGTCGCGGGCTGACAGCCCGGAGGTTGAACCCGAGGAGCGCGGCCCCACGGGGTCGCGTTCCGTGCTACGATGTGACAGACGCACGTTTTCTTGACCTTGGCCCCTCGGGCCTAGGTTTTTGCGTGACATCAAGCATTGGGGGTGACGATGACGACGCCGGACATTGATCCAGACGCCGCGGACACGACGCGGCTCATAGACGAAACCGACTACGAGGTCGGTCAGGACAACATCCAGACGCAGATCGGGCCCTTCGGTCTCGACATCCACAACCCGGTCTTCTTGATCGCGGGTCTGGGGATCGTGGCCTTCGTGCTGGGCACGCTGATGGTGCCCGAAGCGGCGACCTCGCTGTTCCAGAGCGTGCGCGACTGGCTCACCGGCAACTTCTCGTGGTTCTTCATCCTGTCGGGCAACATCTTCGTGCTGTTCGGCATACTGCTGATCGTGACGCCCTTGGGATCGGTTCGGCTTGGTGGTGCGGCGGCACGTCCCGATTACGGCTATCTCGGCTGGTTCTCGATGCTCTTTGCCGCCGGCATGGGCATCGGCCTGATGTTCTACGGCGTCTCCGAGCCTCTGTCGCATTTCTCGAGCTCCTTCGCCGAAGGCGCGGGCGGACCCGAAAGCTGGGCGCCGCTGGCCGGTGCTGCGGGCGACGCCGAAGCCGCGCGCCGGCTCGGCATGGCCGCCACGATCTACCACTGGGGCCTGCACCCTTGGGCGATGTACGCGGTCGTGGCGCTGGCGCTGGGTCTGTTTTCCTACAACCAAGGCCTGCCCCTGACGATCCGTTCGGCCTTCTACCCGATCTTCGGTGAGCGGGTCTGGGGCTGGACCGGGCACATCATCGACATCGTGGCGGTTTTTGCCACGCTGTTCGGCCTTGCCACCTCGCTGGGCTTCGGCGCGGAGCAGGCGATTGCCGGCATGGACTTCCTGTTCGGCAGCGGTGTCGCGGAAGAGAGCACCCGCAGCGTTTTCGGCCTGTCCTACAACAATCCCGTGCTTGACGCGGCGGGCGAAGAGGTCGGCCGCTCGGGGGCGGGTCTCAAGATCCTGTTGATCGTCGGCATCACCGCCGTGGCGACCGTGTCGGTCATGGCCGGCCTCGACGGCGGCGTGAAGCGCGCCTCCGAGATCAACATGGTGCTGGCCTTCGGGCTTCTGGCCTTCGTGCTCTTCGTGGGCCCGACCGGCACGATCATCAGCACCTTCTTCACGGCGCTCTGGGCCTATGTCACCAACTTCCCGGCGCTGAGCCAGCCCTTCGGGCGCGAGGACGCGAACTTCTCCCAAGGCTGGACCGCGTTCTATTGGGCGTGGTGGATCAGCTGGTCCCCCTTCGTCGGCATGTTCATCGCCCGCGTCAGCCGCGGCCGCACGGTGCGTGAATTCATGATCGCCGTGCTGCTCGTGCCCTCGATGGTCTGCGTGCTGTGGATGAGCGTCTTCGGCGGCACCGCGATCACGCAGGTCGTGCAGGACAGCTTCATGGGGGCGGCGGAAGCGGCGCTTCCGGTGCAGCTCTTCGAGATGCTGAGCCAGCTGCCTCTGGCCACCATCACCTCGCTGATCGGCATCGTGCTGGTGATCGTGTTCTTCGTGACCTCCTCGGACTCCGGCAGCCTCGTGATCGACACCATCACCTCGGGCGGCAAGGTCGACGGCCCGCTGCCGCAGCGGGTGTTCTGGTGTATTTTCGAGGGCCTCGTGGCGATCGCGCTGCTCTTGGGTGGCGGTCTCGCCGCACTTCAGGCGATGGCGGTGGCGACGGGCTTTCCGTTTGCCTTCCTGCTTCTTGTCATGTGCGTGGCGATCTTCATCGCGCTCAGGAACGAGCGCAAGAACCCGACGCCGTGATGCGTCCTTGGGCGGTCTCCTTCGGAGGCCGCCCGCTTCGGCAAGGATATGCCGCACTGCGGCAAAAATTCGTGCCCACGGGCTTTTCGGCGGCCTGTCCGCCCTATGATATGACCCCATGATGCTTTTCCAGACATTCTCCGACTTCGGCCTTGGCTGGCTTCCGGCCTGGGCCGTGATCCTGATCGACATGGGGCTGGCCATCGCGCTGGCCGTGATCGTGCACGCCTGCCTCTACGCGGCCCTGCGCCGCTGGGCGCGCGGCAGCAAGATGTTCCGCCGCCACCTCGTGGAGCAGACGCGCGGGCCTGCGCGTCTGGCCATGATCTTCCTGTTCATCGCCCCTGCGGCCAGCGTCGCGCCGCTGTCGCCCTCGGACGAACAGCTCCTGCACCACATCGTTCTGGTGGGAACGATCCTGCTCATAGGCTGGGTCGCGCGCATCGTCCTCGATGTCTGGGCCAGGCTGCACCTGCGCCGCTTCACGCTCGATGCCGAAGACAATCTGATGGCGCGCAAGCACATCACCCAGACCAAGATATTCCTGCGCGTCTCCTCGGTGATGATCTCGCTCGTCGCCATCGCCACGGCGTTGATGACCTTCGAGGAGGTGCGCCAGTACGGCGTGTCGCTTCTGGCCTCGGCTGGGGCGGCGGGCATCGTCGCGGGCTTGGCATTGCAGCCAGTGCTCAAGAACCTCTTCGCAGGAATCCAGCTTGCCATGACGCAGCCCATCCGCATCGACGACGCGCTGATCGTCGAGGGCGAATGGGGCAACGTCGAGGAGATCACCTCGACCTATGTGGTGATCCGGATCTGGGACTGGCGGCGGATGATCGTGCCGCTGAGCTATTTCATCGAGCAGCCGTTCCAGAACTGGACCCGCGAAAGCTCCAAGCTCATCGGCACGGTGCTGATCTACCTCGACCATTCCGCGCCCATCGACCGGATCCGCGAGAAGGCCCGCGAGATCGCCGAAGGCAGCACGCTGTGGGACCGCGACGTGTTCAACCTCGCCGTCACCGATTTTCGCGAGCGGGTGATCGAGGTGCGGTTGCTGGTTTCGGCGCGCAACGCGCCGCGCGCCTTCGATCTGCGCTGCGAGATGCGCGAAAAGCTGGTGGCCTGGATACAGGCCGAAATCCCGCATGCGCTGCCGCGCACGCGCGAGGAGCTGACCGTTCAGACCGGGCATCCGGGCGTCGAGGCGCCACGTCGCGCTTGATCGGGCGGGTGGGGCGCTAACTCGGGGCTGAGACCGAACCAAGGAGAGCCCATGTCCGCCCCGATCCTGATCTGGCTGCGCCGCGACCTGCGGCTCGCCGACCATCCGCTGCTGAGCGAGGCCGTGCAGACCGGCGCGCCGCTGATCCCGGTCTTCGTGCATGACGAGCTGGTCGAGGGGCAGGGGGCGGCGCCGCGCTTCCGGCTCGGTCTTTCGGTCGAGAGCCTCGCGCGCGATCTCGAGGCCATCGGCGCGAAGCTTGTGCTTCGCCGGGGCCGGGCGCTCGATGTCCTGCGGGCGCTGGCGGCCGAGACCGGCGCGCGCGCCGTCTGGTGGAGCCGCGCCTACGACCCCGAGGCCCGCGCGCGCGACGGCGAGGTCATGGAGGGGCTGGACGCCGAGGGCCTTGAGACCCGCGATTTCACGGGCCACCTGCTGTTTGAACCCGAAAGTGTGGAGACCAAGACGGGGGGCTATTACAAGGTCTACACGCCCTACATGAAGTCGGTGCGCAGCCGAGACCCCGGAGAGACGCTGCCCGCGCCCACGCGACTGGCCGCGCCAGATCGCTGGCCCGAGAGCGAGGGTCTCGAAGGCTGGGACATGGGCCGCGACATGCACAGGGGCGGGGCGGTCGTGGCGAAGTACCTCACCGTGGGTGAGGCCGCGGCACGCGCGCGGCTCGATCGCTTCATCGCCGAGCGGATCGAGGATTACGGCCTCGCCCGCGACAGGCCCGACATCGATGGCACCTCGGGCCTGTCGGAAAACCTCACCTATGGCGAGATCTCGATCCGCACCTGTTACCGCGCTGCTCTTGCCGCGCGCGAGGCGGGGGCGAGCGGGGCCGAGACCTTCCTCAAGGAGCTGATCTGGCGCGAGTTCGCCTATCACCTGATGCACCACACACCGCGCCTGATCTCGCGCAACTGGCGCGCCGAGTGGGACCGGTTTCCGTGGTCCGAGGACGCAAGCAGCGCGGAGGTCACAGCCTGGACGCAGGGCCGCACCGGCATGCGGTTCGTCGATGCCGCGATGCGCGAGATGTATGCGACGGGGCGGATGCACAACCGGGCGCGGATGATCGTGGGCAGCTATCTCACCAAGCACCTGATGACGCATTGGCAGATCGGCCACGACTGGTTCGCCGACTGCCTCGTCGACTGGGATCCGGCCAACAACGCGCTGGGCTGGCAGTGGATCGCGGGTTCCGGCCCCGACGCCGCGCCCTATTTCCGGGTCTACAACCCCGAGAGCCAGCTGGGCAAGTTCGACCCCGAGGGGGCCTATGTCCGCGCCTGGATCGCCGAAGGGCAGGCCGCGCCGCCCGAGACCGCGCTCGATTTCCTGGCCGCCGCGCCGCGTCGCTGGGGGCTTTCGGCACAGATGGACTACCCCGAGCCGATCGTCGGCGCGGCCGAGGGGCGCGAGCGGGCGTTGGCCGCCTACAAGGCGCGCGATACCTAGGCTTTGGGCCTTTGGGCGCTCCGCCACGCGCCGCGTGACAACTTCGCAGCCTCGGGTAGTCTGAACCCTGCAGGACAGGGAGCGCGCGCATGACGATCCTGACGAGCACCGAGGGCCAGACGGATCTGCCGCGCTACTTTGCGCAGGTCTTCGCCATGACGCGCTCGATCAGGCACGGGCGGCTCGACATCGTGCTTCCCGACGGGCGACGGTTTCGCGCCCAAGGGGCCGAGCCGGGCTTTGCCGCCGAAATCGCGGTCCACGACCCCGATTGCTTTGCGCGGCTGATCCGCGAAGGGGATCTGGGGTTTTCGGAGGCCTATGTCGATGGCGCCTGGTCCTCGCCGGACCTGCTGGCGCTTCTCGATCTTGTCCATGACGAGGTCGAGGCGCTGTTTGACGGGTTTCCGGGCCGTGGCCTGCTGCGCGCCTTTGAACGCCTGCGCTTCTGGCTGCACGCCAACAGCCGCGCGCAGGCGCGGCGCAACATCAGTCATCACTACGATCTGGGCAACGCGTTCTACGCGCTCTGGCTCGACGAGACGATGACTTATTCCTCGGCGCTGTTCGACGGCGGCCAGCAAAGTCTCGAGGCGGCGCAGCGGCGCAAGTATGACAGCCTGCTCGACGAGATCGGGGCCAGACCCGGCGATCACCTGCTCGAGATCGGTTGCGGCTGGGGCGGGTTCGCCGAGCACGCGGCGCGAGAGCGCGGAGTGCGGGTGACGGGGCTGACCATCAGCCGCGCGCAGTTCGACCACGCGCAGGCGCGCATCGCCCGTGCCGGTCTCGGGGACCGGGTCGAACTGCGCCTGCAGGACTACCGCGACGAGCGTGGGGTCTATGACGGTGTCGCCAGCATCGAGATGTTCGAGGCGGTGGGCGAGGCCTATTGGCCAGTCTATTTCGACAGGCTGCACGACCGCCTCCGACCCGGTCGCCGCGCGACCTTGCAGGTCATCACCTTGCAGGATCACCGCTTCGCGCAATACCGCCGCGGCGTCGACTTCATCCAGAAACACATCTTTCCGGGCGGCATGCTGCCCAGCCCCGCGATCCTGCGCGGCCTGACCGAGGCGGCGGGCCTGCAGGTCGCACACTCCCTGACCTTCGGCGAAAGCTATTCGCGCACGCTGCGCCTGTGGCACGACCGCTTCAACGACCGCTGGGACGAGATCGCCGCGCTCGGCTTTGACGCAAGATTCAGACGCATGTGGAATTTCTACCTCTGCGCCTGCGCCAGCACCTTCCGCTCGGGCAATTGCGACGTTACCCAGTTCACCGTGACCCGCCCGGCCTGAACGATCCCGCCGCCCCCAAGGAGTGCCCCATGCCCACCGCCGCCAAGCTCGTCGGAGCCCTGCTTTTCGCGGCACTGGGATACGTTGCCACGCTTGTGGCCGTGCCGTTCCTGTCGGGGGTCTACATGGTGGCCTCCGCCCCCGTCATCAACGCGCTGATCGGGGCGATCACCGGCTGGTTCATCGCCGGGCCACGGGCCGGCGAAGGATGGCAGGGGGGGATCAGCAACGGCGTGACGGCGACCATCTCGGGGTTGTTGCTGGTGGGGCTGGTGCATGGCGTGATCTTCATGTGGCGCAGCTCGATGCGGGGCCGCTACCACGATCCGATGGATGCGCTGGAGGCGACGGCCGAGTTCTGGCTCACGGTGGCGGGGCGACTGGCGGTGCCGCAGATGATCGGTCTGCTACTGGTCGGCGGGGTCGTTATTGGGCTGGCGCTCGAATTCACGCGCGTGCGGGCGCACTGATGCAAAAGCTGTTTCTCGTCGGGCCTCTCGCGGCAGAGGGTGTCTTCGAGGCCGTCACCGGTCTCGTGGCCTCGCAGCGTCCCGCCCATTTCGCCGGTCATGCGCTGGTCGGGGCCCTTGACGCCGCGCCGGCCGTGGTCGCGCGGCAGGGGGCTACGGTGAAGGGACGTCTTGTTGCCCGCCCCGAAGGTACGGCGCGGGACCGGTTCGAGAGCTATGCCGCGGCGTTGGAGCTGACCGAGCACACCGTCGAGGTCACGCTGCCGGACGGCGACGTCGCCGCCGCCGCGCTCTGTGCCCCGATGCCGGACGGGGACGCGCCCGATTGGCACAGCGAGGATTGGCAGGACCGCTGGGCCGAGATCTGGCCGCTCATCGCCGCCGAGATCGCGGATCATGCGCCGCCCCTGTCGCCGGGCAGCTTTGCGCGGCAAAGGACGATGATGGCGGTGCGGGCAAGCGCGCGGCTGCGCGCGAAGCGAGATCCCGCGCCCGCCACGCTGCGCCGCGCGGCCAGGCCGGGCGATTTCGCATGGCGGGCGGACGCGCCGCTCTCGGGTGAGTTCTTCAAGCTGGCGGGGCTGCGGATAGAGCATCTGCGATTTGACGGCGGGCGTGCCGAGGCGCTGCCCCGCGAGGTGCTGGTCGGGGTCGATGCGACCCTCGTGCTGCCCTATGATCCCCGCCGCGACCGGGTGCTTCTGGTCGAGCAGTTCCGCACCGGGCCCGCCCGGCGCGGCGCGCCCAACCCATGGAGCCTCGAGCCTGTGGCGGGGATCGTCGATCCCGGTGAGACGCCCGAAGCCGCGGGCCTGCGCGAGGCGCGCGAGGAGGCGGGGCTGGCGCTCGATACGCTGATCCCGATCTTCAGCGGCTATCCCTCGCCGGGCTCGAACACCGACTACTTTCACTGCTACCTCGCGCTCACAGATCTGCCGGCCGAGGAAAGCTGGCGCGGCGGCCTCGCCGAAGAGCACGAGGACCTGCGGTTGCACGCGGTTTCGTTCTCGCGCGCCATGGATCTCGTCCAATCGGGCGAGATCGACGTGATCCCGGTACAGGGCATGCTCTATTGGCTTGCACATCATCGTGCGCGGCTGCGAGCCGACGCGGGGGTGTCTGACGCTTGAGTTCTGCGCCCGCGCTGCATATTGCTCAGGCAACACAGGAAAGGCCGCCAAATGGACATCAAATCCGATCTCGCCGCCGCCGTCGGCAACACCCCACTGATCCGGCTGCGCGCCGCCTCCGAGGCGACGGGATGCGAGATTTTGGGCAAGGCCGAGTTCCTGAACCCCGGCCAGTCGGTCAAGGATCGCGCGGCGCTGTGGATGATTCGTGACGCGATCGCGAAGGGCACGCTGAAGCCCGGCGGTACCATCGTCGAGGGCACCGCTGGCAACACAGGCATCGGTCTGGCGCTTGTGGGTGCCTCGATGGGCTTCAAGACCGTCATCGTGATCCCCGAGACGCAGAGCCAGGAAAAGAAAGACATGCTGCGGCTGGCCGGCGCCGAGCTGGTGCAGGTGCCCGCGGCCCCCTACCGCAACCCCAACAACTATGTGCGCTATTCGGGTCGCCTCGCCGAAGAGTTGGCACGCACCACGCCCGAAGGCGTGCTCTGGGCCAACCAGTTCGACAATATCGCCAACCGGCAGGCGCATATCGACGGCACCGGCCCCGAGATCTGGGAACAGACCAAGGGCAAGGTCGACGGCTTCATCTGCGCCGTCGGCACCGGCGGTACGCTGGCGGGCGTCGGCATGGCACTGCAGCCCAAGGGTGTGAAGATCGGTCTTGCCGATCCCGAAGGCGCGGCACTGCACAGCTTCTACACCACGGGTGAGCTGAAATCCGAGGGCGACTCGATCACCGAAGGCATCGGGCAGGGCCGGATCACCGCCAACCTCGAAGGCTTCACGCCTGACTTCAGCTACAAGATCCCCGACGCCGAGGCGCTGCCGATCGTGTTCGACCTGCTGCAGCACGAGGGCCTTTGCCTCGGTGGCTCCTCGGGCATCAACATCGCGGGTGCGATGCGCATGGCGCGCGATCTGGGGCCGGGCCATACCATCGTGACGGTGCTGTGCGACTATGGCACGCGCTACCAGTCCAAGCTGTTCAACCCCGACTTCCTCAAGTCCAAGGGGCTGCCGACGCCGGACTGGCTCGATCAGGGCCCGTCCTCCATCCCGGGCGTCTTCGAGGACGCATGAGCGCCCGCATCCCGGCGGCCCGCAAGGGATCGCGCTTCGCCGGTCGGCTGATGCTGACCATCTGGCTTGCTCTTGGGGCCGGCCCCGTTCTGGCGCAAGGTATCTCGCCCGCGCCGGGCGGGTTGTTCGACGCGCCAGAGGCCGAGCCTGCAACGCCGCCCGAAGCCGTCCCGTCGGACGCCCCGGCCGCCAGCGTCGATGAGGCGCTGAGCGTCGAGGCGACGGACGAGGCTTCCCAAGGGGACGCTGCGGAGGGGGATGTGCCAGAGGGCGGGGCGGAAGGCCAAGCGGCCGAACCCGACATCCTGACCCCCGTCACCGCCTATACCTCGGGCAGCACCAGCTTGCCGGGCACCGGGCCATTGTCGGCGGTGCTGGCCGAAAGCGGCGTGAACTGGGAGAGCTGGGAGCGCACGGCGGCGCGCAGCGAAGCCATTTCCGAGCGCGGACAGGGCTCCGATTTTGCGCTGCAGCGGCTGCGCGAGGATCTCGTGGTCTGGCGCGACAGGTTCCAGCAGGCGCGCAGCGCCAACAGCGGGCGCATCGGCACCGTCGAGGCGCAGCTCACCGCGCTGGGGGTCGCGCCCGAAGCCGGGGCCGAGGACGAATCCCTCGCTGCGCGCCGCGCGGCACTCACCGATCAATTGATGCGGCTGCGCGCGCCCGTGCGTCTGGCCGACGAAGCCTATGCCCATGCCGACGGGCTGATCCGCGAGATCGACCGGCTGATCCGCGAACGGCGGGGCAGGGCGCTGGGCGATCGCGGCGTCTCGCCGCTCAACCCCGGTCTGTGGCCTGCGGCTTTGGTCGTGGTGTTCGAGCGAGCCGAGGCGCTGCGTGCCGAGCTTTGGGCCGGCTGGACCTCTTCGTCGCGCCGCGACGCGCTGCGCGGGGTTCTGGCCGAGGTGCTGCTTTTGGGGCTGATCGGTGGGCTGCTGATGCGGGCGGGCCTCTGGGCCCGGCATCTACGCCGCCGCATTCTCGTCGC
The DNA here is from genome assembly GCF_964022235.1 of uncultured Limimaricola sp. NCBI lineage: Bacteria > Pseudomonadati > Pseudomonadota > Alphaproteobacteria > Rhodobacterales > Paracoccaceae > Limimaricola > uncultured Limimaricola sp. Next base: position 117,303 of record NZ_CAXHZL010000004.1, read on the forward strand.
CGACAGGCGCGGATCGCGTGCCATGGGGTTCGGCGTGTCGCTGGGACAGGTGGCGCTGCCCTTTGCGGGGCTGGTGCTGATCGCGCGCGCGCTCGACCTCGCGGGGATGAACGGGCCGCGGGCGGGCGCTCTGCTGGCAGCGTTGCCGATGGCCGGGCTCGCCGTGCTGCTGGCGCGCTGGATGGCGGGGCAGTTCTTTGGCCCCGAGGCGGCGCAGCCGATCGCGGGCATCGCCGTCGCGCGCCAGACCCGCGCGCGACGACAGCTGATGATGCTTGGCTGGGCCATCGCTCTGGCGCAGGTGTCACAGGCCTTGATTGCCACGGCGGATGCCCCTGAAGGGGCCGAGGCCGCGCTTTATCTGCCGCTGCAGCTGCTGATGGCGATCCCGCTGTTCCTGCTGGGCCGTACGCTTGCGGGTGTGGCGCATGACGGTGCGCCCGCCACGGCGGTCTCGACCCCGCAGCCAGAGGCCGCGCGGCGCGACACCACCGGTTTCCGACAGGGGCTGCTCTCCGTTTTGGGCAAGGTGGCGATGGCCGTGGCGCTGGTGGCCCCCTTGCTGTCAATCCTAGGCTATGCGGCGCTGTCGGATGCGCTGCTGATCCCGGCGATCAAGACCATGATGCTGATCGGCGTTCTGGTGCTGTTGCAGCGGCTGGTGTTCGATTTGTGGACCGTGGCGACAGGCTCCGAGGATGTGGCGCGCGACGCGCTGGTGCCGGTGCTGATCGGGCTGTTCCTGATTCTCGCCGCTGTCCCGGTGCTGGCTCTGATCTGGGGCGCGCGCTCCGAGGATCTGGCCGAGGTCTGGACCCGCTTCCGAGAAGGCTATTCCTTTGGCGAGACCCGCCTGCAGCCGACCGACCTCATGTGGCTTCTGGTGGTCTTCGTGATCGGCTACGCGCTGACGCGGCTGATCCAGCGGGCGTTGCGCTCGGTGGTGCTGCCGCGCACCAAGCTCGACCTCGGCGGCCAGAACGCCGTCGCGGTGGGCTTTGGCTACGTCGGCATCACCACCGCGGCGATCCTCGCCATCACCACAGCCGGGCTGGATCTGTCGAACCTCGCCATCGTCGCCGGTGCGCTCTCGGTCGGCATCGGTTTCGGCCTGCAGAACATCGTGTCGAACTTCGTGTCGGGGATCATCCTGCTGATCGAGCGCCCTATCGGCGAGGGCGATTGGATCGAGGTGGGCGGGCAGTCGGGCTATGTGCGCGACATCTCGGTGCGCTCGACCCGGATCGAGACCTTCGACCGCACCGATGTCATCGTGCCCAACGCCGATCTGGTCTCGAACCAGGTGACGAACTGGACGCGCGGCAACTCGGTGGGCCGGGTCATCGTGCCCGTGGGCGTGGCCTTCGGAAGCGATCTGGTAAAGGTGCAGGAGATCCTCATGGAGGTCGCCGAAGACCACCCGCTGGTTCTGGCCAACCCGGCACCGGCGGTGCTGTTCCGCTCCTTCGGCCCCTCGAGCCTCGAGTTCGAGATCCGCGCGATCCTGCGCGACATCAACTTCCTCGTCGCGGTGCAGTCCGAGATGAACCTCGACATCGCGCGGCGTTTCAAGGCTGCGGGGATCGAGATCCCCTTCCCGCAGCAGGATCTGTGGCTCAAGAACCCCGAGACATTGCGCTCGGACGCGAGCTGAGGCGGCGCTACTCCGCCGCTTCCTGCCGGGGTCCGTTGTCGCGCGTCTCGGTCTCGGGCTCTGGCAGACCCTCTCGTGACAGCAGGATCGCGAGAGGGCGCAGCGCCGGTATCTCGGAGCAGACGATCATCGCGGCCACGGTGATCGGCACCGACAGGAACATCCCCGGAATGCCCCAGACCGCCCCCCAGAAGGCGAGGCTGATGATGATGCCGAAGCTAGACAGCCGAAGCGCGCGACCCATCATCATCGGATCGAGCACGTTGCCGTTGATGAACTGGATCGTGCCGGTGATCGCGAAGATCGCCCCGGTCGCGGCCGGATCTCCCAGCTGCACATAGGCCACCAGCGCTACCAGCGCCGTGGCGACAATCGAGCCGATGTTGGGGATATAGTTCAGAATGAAGGTGAGGATGCCCAAGGGCACCGCCAGCTCGAGCCCGAACAGCCCCGCCAGCGCCCAGACCATGACCCCGGTCATCAGCGACACCAGCGTCTTGACTGCGAGATAGCGGTTCACCCGCCGGATGATCGAACCGATGATCCGGCCCACGCGGTCGGCCTGCACCGGGTCGCCCACGAAGTTCACCAGCTTTGTCGAGAACCAGACCCGCTCGGCAAAGAGAAAGCCGACGAAGAGGATCACCAGCACCGTGCCCTGCATCAGGTTGCCGGCCTGGCTCGCGAGCGTGCGGATATAGCCGCCCAGCTCGACCGTGCGCAGCGAGTTGAGCACCGCCGCTTCGGTGTTCTGTCCCAGCCACGAGAACAGCGCCGCGATCGCCTCGGGCGCCTGGTCGGCATAGCTCAGCGTCGTGATCAGCACGGTGTTGATCTGCGCCAGAACGATCGAGGTGAGCGTCAGCAGCGTGGCGGCGATGGCCACGACCGCGGCGACCGAGGCCAGCCAGTTCGGGATCGCCAGCGGCCCGATGCGGGCGCGGGCGATGAAGTTGATCGCATCGCTCATAAGCGAGAAGATGACGATGGCTGTCACGAGAGAGATCAGCAAAAACCGCGCCTGCACCAGCAGAAACAGCACCACCGCAAAGGCGATGATGATGAGCGCGACGTCCTGCACCCGGTGCGGATCGCGGGGCGAAAGATGCGATCTCGAGCGATCGGATCGCAGAGTCTGGCGGGGCGGTTCGTTGATCAACTTGGAGGTCTCGCGTGATGTTGCCACCTTACTATGCGGGAGCGGCGGGCCGGTAGCAATCAACGCGCGATATTGCGCCCCGTCGGCCCTTGCAATGCTCTTCCGGCTTAGCTACTGAGCCCGCAACGGAGCGGTGGCCGAGTGGTCGAAGGCGCACGCCTGGAAAGTGTGTAGGCGGGGAACCGTCTCGAGGGTTCGAATCCCTCTCGCTCCGCCAAGACCTCATTTCCTGCCACATAGTCTGGTAGCGATCAGGTCATATTTCTTGATCACGCCGTAATTGAATCGCGCCGCAACACATGGGCGCGCTGCTTCCGGTCGCGATTTATTGCTAACTACTATCGCGCGGGGCAATGAATCGCAGCAGACGACATTACCATTTCACTTGCCCTATGCTCCCGACCCCAAGTGTATAGTCTCGCAAACAAGTGTTGCGATATCCGGCTTTGATATGAAGGCGGTTCTCGCCAGGTTCCCGATGGCAGCGCCCGAACGGCAGCGGCAGTTCGTCGAGAAAACCGAGGTAGTGAAAAGAGTATAGGGCCGCTCACCCGGTGATATGGAAACAGCCCGACAACGATGCAGATGTTATGCAAGCACCCTCCGATCGCCGACCCGTCGAAGGGGGCATCAGACCCCCGCTCGGAGGTGCTGAGCGCCAAGGAAGGGGGCCATCATCTTCGCCCCTAGGCGGCATTCTCTGCCGTCTAAGGGCGACTGCCTTTATGCGCTGCAGCCCGCCATCTCGGAATTGAGGCGCTCCGCCCCGAATGGGCTCTTTTTCATCGCCCGTCTCCTCACGTGGAAAACAGGCGCATGTCAAAGCGCAGTCATTTCAGGGCGAACAGTTCACCGAACAGGTCCACGTAGAGACGTGCGACGTGGCCATGGGATCAAACACCTAGTACAGCCCCTCGATTTCGAGCGGCAATTGACGCACTTCGCGCTGGGTCAACAGGGACTTTGGCAGGGGCGTGACATCTGCGGCCTGCAGCTTGTCGTAGCGTTGCTCCGCCGCCTCGCGGATGTCGCCGCGGTCGCGAAGGATCGTTGGGCGCAGGAACACGAACAAGGTGCGCGTGGTCTTTTGCGCGTTGCGCGATTTGAACAGGTTGCCGATCACCGGGACATCGCCGAGGCCGGGCACCTTGGCATCCTGTGACTGGCGGTCATCGGTGATGAGACCGCCCAGAACGACGGTGCCGCGGTCGTCGGCCAGAACGGTGGTGTTGATGACCCGGCGGTTGGTGATGAGATCGGCGGCCCCTTCGACATTGGCGTTCACAAGGCTCGACACCTCCTGTTCGATCATCAGCTGCACCACGTTGCCGGCGGTGATGCGCGGCACCACGTTCATGGTGATGCCCACGTCGCGGCGCTCGATCGTGGTGAAGGGCGTGGCGGTGTTGCCGTCGGTGGCGAAGCTGCCGGTGCGGAACGGTACGTTCTGGCCGACCACGATGGTCGCCGGCTCGTTATCGAGCGTGGTGACGCTCGGCGTAGACAAGAGCCGCGCCCGGCTCGACTGCGCCAGAGCCTGCACCAGCGCGCCGAAATCGTTGTTTCCCGCGCCGACGGTCAACCCCGTCGACAGCGCGACCGAGCTGGTGGCCCCGAGGGCGGCTAGCACGCCTTGCAGCGACACGCCGCCATTGCCGAACGAGGTCGCGGCAATTCGGCCCGGCGGTGCGGCGTTGCCAAAACCGAGCTGCACGCCGAGCCTCTCGGCCACATCGCCCGACACCTCGACAATCGCGGCTTCGATCATCACCTGCGGGCGGCGCACGTCGAGCGCATGGATCAGCCGGCCGACCTCGGCGAGCTGTGCCGCCGTGCCGCGAACGATGACCGAATTGGTCTCGACAGAGGCTTGTATAGCGACCGCGGTGGGGGTGGCGGGCGTGGCACGATCGAGTGCCACGAAGCCCTCGCCATCGTCCCCGCCGACAGCTGCGCCCTGATCGATGGCGACGGGGTTGCTCAGCTCGACCGCGTCACCAAGGGTGCCGCGAAGGATCTCGGCCACGACGGCAGCATCGCCGAACTGCATGCGGAACACCTGCGTCGAGATGGTTGCCTGCGGACTTTGCCGTTGTGCCACATCCATGGAGCGGGCCAAGTCGCGAATCTCGAGGATGTCGTCGGGGCTGCCGCGTACCAAAAGCTGGTTGGTTGAGGCGTTGACCGACAACCGCGCGCCGGTGCCCGCTTCGCCCAGCACTTCGACGATCGCGGCACCGACGGCGACCGCATCGGCATTTGCAAAACGGATCACCTCGGCGCGGACGTTCTCGTCACTGTCGAAGGCGCGAGCGATGGCGGAGATGCGGTCCACATTGGCGCGAGTGTCGGTGATCAGCACGGCGTTGGGATCGGCGATCGCCTCGATATACCCCGACTCTGCGATCAGCGGAGCCAGCACCCGCACCGCTTCGGCCGAGGGCAAGCGGGCAAGGCGGAGCATCGTCGTCACGAAATCCTGGCTGCCCGCCTCGGCGTTGGTCGTCGAGCCGCTGATCGTGCGGGCCCGAGCCTCGGGCACCACCTGCCACGCCGTGCCCGATTGCACGGCAACATAACCGCGGACCTGAAGGATCGATTGGAACAGCGCCCAAACGCCGTCCTCGTCGAGCGGTTCGGCCGAAACGACGCTGACGTCGCCCGCAAGATTGGGATCGAGCACGAGCGTCCGGCCCGTGATCTCGGACACCTGCTCTGCCAGTACAGAGATCTCGGCGCCGCGCAGGTTGATGACAAAGGTGTCTTGCGCTTGGGCCGGCAAGGCAAGCGGCAAGCACAGCAGGACACCCAGGGCCGATCGCAGGAAAGGGCTTTTCATCGAAGCGGGAACGACATGCTGATGAGACGCCCGTCGCGCTCGATCTCGATCTGCGCGAGGCCCGAGGCCGCCACCTCGTCATAAAGGCGTCGATCGCTATCGACGTCTCCGACTGTCTGTCCATTCACGCGTGTCACCAGATCCCCTGCCAGCAGGCCCGCGCGGCCTACGCCGCTGTCGTGGTCATCCGCCACCCTATACCCCTTGTCGGTCGGGATCAGCCCAATGCTATCGAGAACCTCCGCGGGGTTCTGTCTGATGCGTTCGCGCCACATGTCGATATAGTCCTGTGGAGTCTCCAAGCCGCGGTCAGCTTGATCGTTCTCGGGCGCATCCGCCGTCTCCGCCCCGGCGGTCTGCGCCGCCACGAGAGCCTGCAACCGCCCGAGCCCCTCGGATGGCTGCTCGAAAGCCGGTTCTGTTGCATCCTCGCCACCGGGAAAAGACAGCGTCTGCAATTCGCCCGCGACCTCGAGCACGACATGGCGAGCCGCGACCTCGATCAGCTTCGCCGCTCCGGCCACTTCATCGCCGAGACGGTAGCCTTCGTTGGTGCCATTGGTGCCGATGAAGGCCATCGACCTGGCCGGATCGCCGCGCAGGACCACCCCGTGCAGCACCAGATCGAGCGTCGTTTCCCCGACCGGGCCGGCGGGCTCGGAGGGCGGGGCCGTCACGCTGCCGAACGGTGCAAGTGCCAGCACCGGGCCGAGATCGGCGGGGGCAGCCTCCACAGTCGCCTGGGCAGGCGCCGCTCCGACGGGCCGGGCGGGCAGGGCTTCGGAATGCCCGGCCAGATGCCACAGTACCGGCGGCGCGGTGACCGCCGTTCCAAGCAGCACTGCAAGCGTCGCGAGCGACCGCACCGGCAGGGGGAAATGTGTGAGCGAAATGGTCATCATGTCAGCCTACCCGTCGCGTGCCGTATCAATATAGCCCGTCAGCCTCACATTCGCGCCATCCGCCTTCGCCGGGGCCACGCGGACCTCGATCCGGTCAAGCGCGATATCCGGGGTGGGAGTGGCCTCAACCGTCACACGCCACGCGCGGCCGAACATTTCGACCTCTTCTTGAGCATGGGCCTCGTCGATTTCGGGCAGCCCGAGCCGCCACGCGGTCAGCCGCTCCTCGGCGACCCATCGTGCGACGGTGCGGTCGGTCAGATCGCCGATCCGGGCGCTGTGGCCCTCGGTCGCTCCGAGGAGCGACACGGCCCCCACCGCGAGCACGGCCATCGCGATCAGCGCCTCGATCATCGAGAAGCCTGCCTGCGGGTCGCGGCGGCTCATGGGGCGGGCTCGCGCCGTGCCGAGACACCGTCCCAGACCAACCGCTCGGCCCCGGCGGGCGCGCCTTCACCGACGCTCAGCACCAGCGGCGTTCCCTGCGCGGGCAAGAGCTGCGCGGTGACCATGAACACGCCTTCGCGCGCCTCTTCCCGGCGCAACCGGATCGCATCCGGAAGCGCGTGCGGCGTGCCAAGGATCTCGACCTCGTGGGGGGCCCAGCCCTCCGGGGTCCAGCTCAGAAACCGGTAACCGTTCTGGCTCCAGGCAAAGGCTACCGGCGCCCCGGCCAGAAGCGCTTCGTCCGAGGCGCGCTCCATTCGGGCGCGCAGCAGCGCCAACTCCGAATCCAGCGTCGCCTCGCTGCGTCCCGGTCCGAGGTTGAGCCCGACCGCGCCCGCGACCGTGGCGATCAGCACCAGCACCACCAGCACCTCGACAAGCGTAAGCCCTGCGTCTCCGTCGCGGAGCGGTGCGGCGCGTGTCAATTCTCGACCATCGCCTGCCCATGGATGATATCGGCATCCGCCCCGTCGCCGCCGGGCTGCGCATCCGCCCCTAGCGAGATCAGGTCAAAGCCGCCGTTGTCGCCGGGAGATCGATAGGTATAGGCGTTGCCCCAAGGGTCGACCGGCACTGCGCCGAGATAGCCGCCCGCCGCCCAGTTGGGGGGCTGCGGCGGCGCGACGGGTTCGCGGACAAGGGCGTCGAGGCCCTGTGCGCTGGTAGGGTAGGTGCGGTTGTCGAGGCGATAGAGCTCAAGCGCCGAGCCAATGGCGCGGATGTCGGTTCGGGCCACGGCGACCCGCGCCTCATCGGGGCGACCGATCACGTTGGGCACGATCATCGCGGCCACGAGGGCGATGATCACCAGCACCACCATCATTTCGATCAAAGTGACGCCGGCGTCGGGGGATCGAGTCGCGAGAGACCGGGTTTCGGGCATATGGCGCGCGCGGCGCGCCATGGCTCCGATAAAGAGCTGGCGGATCATGAAACCTTTGCCTCTTGGGGGACGTATATGTAGTAAGTCTACACCAGTGGCGAGGTCTTGGAAAAGGCAAAAGCTCGTGAAAAATCAGGCGGTTCCAAGGGAAAAAGCGGCTCCTGAGCCGGGGCGCGACGCGTTGTCCGGCGACCCCCAACCACTTGTGACGCCCTTTCCCCGCTCCGGCCCATCCTCGGCGCCGCTGTCCGAGCGTTGCACGGCGGCCGCAGCTCGGCTGCGCCGTCCGGCACCTGTCCTGATCGGATCAGAGGTCGTGACAGCGCTACGAGTGGATTTGCCCGATGCCCCGGCGCGGCAGCGTCGGGCGCTTCTGACCTTTGCGGTCGAGGAACGCCTCGCCATGCCGATCGAGACGCTGGTAGTGTTGCCGGGCCCATTGTCCGGCGCACCCAAGAGCAGCGCTCTGGCACTGGTGGTCGACCGTGTCGCCCTCGCGACCGTCGAAGCCACCGCACCGCTGGGGGCGGCGATCCTGCCCGATTTTCTGGCCATTCCGCGCCCCGATGCAGCGGCGGGCGGTCCGAGTTGGGCGGTCTGGCGCGACGGCGCGCGCTGTGTGGTGCGCGTCTCCGACGGCACCGGTTTCGCGGTGGCGACCGAGATGCTGCCACTTGTCTGGCGGCGGGGCGGCCAGCCGCCAATGACCAGCCTCGGGGCGGCGCTGCCGTCCAGCCTGACGGCTACCGACCTGTCGCAGACACCGCCGCCGCCGGACCCCGCCGATCTGGCCTTCAGCTTCTCGAGCCGTTCGCGGGGCGAGGCGACACAGGCGTTGCGTCGCAGGAGCCTCGTGGCCGCGGGCATCCTGGCGCTGGGGCTGGCTTTGCAGTTGGGGCTGGCGGGGGTCGATGCCGCCGCGCTGAGCCGGATCGCGCAGATCGAGCGGCGTGCCGCCGAGGCGGCGTTGGAGCAGGTCCTTCCCGGTGTCGCCATTCCGGCCGACCCGACGCCGATCCTCGCCCGGCTTGTCTCGAACGTGGCCCAAACCGAGCGGGGCGACCTGTTGCCACTGCTGTCGGAAGTGTTCGAGGCCCTGATCGCGGCGGATGAGACGGTGTCGTTTCGCCGGATGTCATGGGGCAAGGCCGATGGGGAATTGATCGTGCAAGTGCAGGCGTTGGGGCTGGAGGATCTGCAGCGTGTGCAGCGGGCGCTGCAGTCTGGCGGGTTCACCGTGACCAGCGGTGCTGCGAATGCGGGCGACGGGATGGCCGAGGTCGAGATGCGCATCCTGAGAGGGTCGGCGGGATGAGCGCGCTGTCGAGGCTTAACCCGCGTGAACGAATGCTGCTGTTCGTGGTCCTGCCGGTGGCTCTGATTCTGGCGCTGATCTGGTTCGTCTGGCTGCCCCTGAACGAGCATCGCCGCTCGCTCGGTGCCGAGATCGCCAACTATCGTCTGGTCGAGGCCAGCGCACGGGCCGCCGCCGCCCGGCCTGCAACTCAGCGCCCTGAACTATCGCAAGACCGTGCGCCGCTCGCGGCGCGGGTCACCCGAAGCGCGGAGGCGGCGGGGCTGCTGCTGCGGCGGCTCGAGCCGGACGGCGGGCTGCTGAGGGTCACCATCGACGAGGCGGCCTTTGACGCGGTGATCCTGTGGATCTCGGATCTCGAAACCGATGAAGCGGTCGGCGTCGTCGCGATCGAGGCCGAGCGGCGGACCGAGCCGGGGGTGGTGTCGCTGCGCCTGACGCTGGAGGAGATGGGATGACCGATACGACGAATGCTACACCGACCGTCACCATGGCTGACCCGTCCTCCGGGCCGGCGGAAAGCGCGCTGCCCCGGCTGGGCTATGGCTTTGCCAATGCGGGCGGGGTGATCTTGATGCGCGACCCCGACGGGCGGGCGGTCTGCCGTCACCGCCCCGAGGCGAGCCTCGAGTCGATGATCGAGGCGCAGCGCGTGGCGGGCCGTCTGGTCGCTTTCGAGGAGATTGCGCCCGCAGCCTTTGAGGAAGAGCTAGGCCGCATCTACCGCGACAGCTCGTCGGAGGCGGCGCAGGTCGCGGCGGATGCCGATGGCGATCTCGCCCTTCTGGCTGACAGCGCAGCCTCGGTCGACGACCTGCTCGATCAGAAGGACGACGCTCCGGTGGTGCGCCTGATCAACGCGCTGCTGCTCGAAGCGGTGAAGGAAGGCGCCTCGGATGTGCATATCGAAACCGAGGAGCGCCGTCTCGTGGTGCGCTTTCGCATCGACGGCGTGCTGCGTGAGGTGATCTCGCCCAAGCGGGCGTTGGCTTCGCTTTTGGTGAGCCGGATCAAGGTCATGGGCAAGCTCGACATCGCCGAGAAGCGGATGCCGCAGGACGGTCGGGTATCGCTGCGGGTCGGCGGCTACGATCTCGACGTGCGGGTTTCGACCATTCCCTCGCAGTTCGGCGAAAGGGTGGTGCTGCGCCTGCTCGACCGGGGGCAAACGCTGCTCGGGCTCGATCACCTCGGGCTGTCGCCGCGCGACCTCGAGACGTTCAAGAGGATGCTGGGCCGCCCCGACGGGCTGGTTCTTGTCACTGGACCCACCGGCTCGGGCAAGACGACCTCGCTCTACGCAGCCCTCGATCTGCTCAACGATCGCCAGCGCAACATCATGACGGTCGAGGACCCGATCGAATACACGATGGACGGCGTCGGGCAGATGCAGGTCAACGCGCGCACCGAACTGAGCTTTGCACGCGGGCTGCGCGCGATCCTGCGACAGGACCCCGACGTCATCATGATCGGCGAGATCCGCGACCGCGAAACCGCCCAGATCGCGGTGGAATCGGCGATGACCGGCCACCTTGTGCTGTCGACACTGCACACCAACACCGCCATCGGCGCGGTCTCTCGCCTCGTCGAGATGGGGGTAGAGCGGTTCTTGCTGGCGCCGATGCTGCGTGGGCTGGTGGCGCAGCGGCTGGTGCGGCGGATCTGCCCGGACTGCGCCGCGCCGCATACGCTGACCGATACCGAGAGCGGACTGCTCAACGGGCTCTTGCCACCGGGCGCGCCGGTGTCGCGCGGCGTGGGCTGTTCGCAGTGTCACGGCAGCGGCTATCGCGGGCGGCTGCCAATCTACGAGATCATCGAGATCGACGGCGCGTTGGAGCGACTGGTGCACGAGGGCGCGTCCGAGGCACAGCTCACGGCAGCGGCACGCAAGCGCGGGCCGGGGCTGCTTCAGGACGGCGTCGAAAAGCTGCGCGCCGGGCTGACCACGGTCGAGGAGGTCGCGCGAGCGGTCCGCGAAGACACGACGTTGCCGGAGATCGCCTGACATGGCGGCTTTCGCCTATCGCGCCGTCGACGCGAAGGGCCGCACCGCCAAGGGCATCGTCGAGGCGTCGAGCTCGGCCGCCGCGCGGCAGGCGCTGCGCGCGCAAAAGCTGTTGCCGGTCTCGGTCGAGCCGACGGCGGCGCGGCGGGGGCCGGGGGCGGGCGCGGTACGGCAGGGGCGCGGCGGCATCGGGCTGCGCACGCTGACGCTCGTGACCCGCCAGCTCGCCACGCTGATCGGTTCGGGCATCCGGGTCGAGGACGCGCTGCGCACCGTGGCGGCGCAGGCGGAATCGACCCGCGCCTCGTCGCTGCTGCTGAACCTGCGGGCCGCCGTGCTCGATGGCCGAAGTTTTGCCGCAGCGTTGGGAGATTACCCACAGGTTTTCGGGGATTTCTACCGCGCCTCGGTGGCGGCGGGCGAAAGCTCGGGGCAGTTGGGGCAGGTGATGGAGCACCTGTCGGGTTTCGTCGAAACCCGTGCCAAGAATCGTCAGACGGTGCAACTTGCCCTGCTGTATCCCGCGATCCTTGCGGTGGTCTCGCTGGCCGTGATCGTGGCGCTCTTGACCTTCGTGGTGCCGGATATCGTGCGGGTCTTCACCTCGCGCGGGGCAGAATTGCCGTTTCTCACCCGAACGCTGATAGGACTGAGCGATCTCATCAACGACTGGGGCCTCGTCATGGCTGCGCTGATGGGGGGTGTGGCGGGGGGCGCGGCGCTTGCGATCAGACGGCCTGCCGTGCGGATGCGCTGGCACCGCCTGCTTGCCACCGCGCCGGTCACCCGGCGCTTCGCGCTCAAATCCAATGCGGCGCAGTTCGCGGGCACGCTTGCCACCCTGACGGTGAGCCGGGTGCCCCTGATCGAGGCGCTGGGGGCGGCGGCACAGACCGTGCCCAACCTGTATATCCGCAAGCGGGTGGAGATCGTCTCCACCCGGGTCCGCGAGGGCGTGGCGCTGTCGACCGCCCTGACCGAGGCGGGGGTGTTCCCGCCCATGATGATCGCCATGGTCGCCAGCGGTGAGGCGGGCGGCGTACTGGGCCAGACCCTGACCCGCGCCGCCGAGGACCAGTCGCGCGATCTCAATGCGCTGGTCGCGGCCCTCGTGGCGCTGGTCGAGCCCGCGGTCCTGCTGATCATGGGGGGGATCGTGATGCTGCTGGTGCTGTCGATCCTGCTGCCGATCGTCAACCTCAACAGCCTCGTGGTCTGACGCCGATCTTTTGGGGCGGCCCGCGTCGGAACGGCCTGGCTAGAACGGCAGGGCGAGCGAGGTCGCAGCCGAGCTTGGCATGCCGGGCACGAGGGCGGCGCCCTGCGGCTCCACCGTCACGCGCAGGATGCGGTCGCCTGTGACGGCGAGGCGGGCCAGAGTGGTGCCCTTGTCATCGCTCAGGATCGCGTTGGCATCAGCGCCTTCGGTTGAAAGGCCCATGACCATGGCAGGCACCGGAATCTCGTTGCCGTTTCGGTCGAGGCAGATGCCCTGCGACGTCTCGACCATGCCCCGCGCACCGAAACCACGCCGCCCGGCCGAGAGGCTGTCGATGGCCACCACCGCGCGCGGGTTGCATCCTTCGACCGCGAGACGCGGAAACAGCGCCAGCAACCCCGCCCCCGCACGCCCCCGCAGGTCTCGGGCGGTGACCGCAAAGGGGACGGCCTCGACCCGACCTTCGAGGCGCGTATCTGAGCCTTGAAGTTCGATCCCGACGGCGATCCTGCCGGTGATCAACTCGCGCGGAGACCATGTCCAATCAAGCGTATATCCGCCCATCAGACCGGCCCGGCCCCGGCTCAGGCTGCCCGATAGCGTCTCGACTTGGGGGGGCAGGACAACTAGGGTCCGCACGACCGATGCGGGCATCGTCATGACCAGTGTCGCGCCAAATACGAGGGCCGTGAGACATGCCAAGACAACCCCTGTTCCAATCCCTTTCAGCCAGCGCCGAGCGCGGTTCGCGGGGCCTGTCGCGGCGGAGATTTCTGGGGCATCTAGCTGCATCATCGGCCCTTCTGGGGGTGGCGGGTTGCGGCGCCAGCGGCGAGGCCGTGGTGCCGCCGCCCGGAACGGTGGGGCGCGCGGCCCTGCTCGCGCCGCTCTCCGGCCCGCAGGCCAGTATAGGCCAGATCATGCGCGAGGCCGCAAGCCTTGGCGGCGCGGTCGGCGGTGCGCAGGCCGAGATCGACTTGCGCGACGCTGGCACCACCGATGAGAGCGCCGTCGCCGCGGCGCTGCAGGCGGTCGAAGCGGGGGCGAAGATGCTTCTGGGGCCGTTGTTCTCGGGCCAGAGCCGGGCCGTGGCGCAGGCGGTGGGCCGCAATGTACCGGTTGTCTCGTTTTCCAACGACAGCGCCATCGCTGGCGGCAATCTCTATGTCTACGGCGTCACGCCATTGCAGTCGGCCAAATCGGTGATGGGCTTTGCCGCGGCGCGCGGTCTGCGGCGTATCGCCGTCGTGGCCCCGCCGGGCGAGTTTGGCACAAGGTCCATCGCGGCGGCGCAGGCGGCGGCGCAGGGCTACGGCATTACCTTGTCCGAGCCGGTCGTCTCCGATGGCGCCGAAGACCTCGCCGCCCGGCTGAGTGCGGCGTCGGGCGGGCAACTGCCCGACGCGGTTTACCTGCCCAGCGTGCGCGGCGGGTTCGAGGCGCAGGCCGCGGCGATCGGCGCGGCAGGGGTGCAGATCCTCGGCTCCGACCAGTGGGCGGCGATCACGCCGCAGCGGGTCCCGGCGCTGCAAGGGGCATGGTTCGCGGCTCCCGATCCGATCGGGTTCGAGGCTTTTGCCATTGCCTTGGAAGAGCGAGTCGAGGCCGAGGCCGGGATCGTTGCCGGGCTGGCCTTCGACGCGATCGAGATGGCCCGGCTGCTGGGACGGCTCGGTCAGCAGACCGCCGAAGGATTGCAGCGCCCGGCGGGCTTCAACGGCGTTCTCGGACCCTACAAGATCCTGCCTTCGGGCCTCGTCGAGCGCGGTCTCGCGGTTCTCAAGGTGACCGACGGGGCCACGACGCTGATCGGTGCTCCCTCGGTATGAGCTGCGCCGCGTCCCGGCGCCGGCCACCTCGGTGATGAACCCCATGCCCGGTCAGGCGCGGGACAATCGGACGCGGGACAGTCGGGCGCGGGTCGGGCAGGCCGGGTTCACCCTGATCGAGATGCTGGTGGCTCTGGCGCTGTTCGCGTTGGTGGGTCTCGCGTCCTTCGCGGTGCTCGACACGGTGATCCGCACGCGCGAGCGCACCGAGGGTCGGCTCGAGGCGGTGGCGCAGATCGACCGGGCGCTGATCCTGTTCGGGCGCGACGTGGCGCAGAGTGATGTTGTTGGTCTGCGCCTCGAAGAGGGGCGTCTCGTGTTGGCCGGGCCAGACGGCAGCGCGCTGGATTGGGCGGGCGAGGCGGGCGTGTTGCGGCGCCGCGCGTTGGGTCCCGATGGCGGGGTGCAGGTGTCACAGGCCTTGGTTTCTCCGGTGGATGAGGTGGGCCTGCGGGTTCTCGACGCCGGGGGGCTTTGGCATGAGGCATGGCCACCCGAGGGCGGTTCCGCCTCGCCCATAGGGGTCGAGCTTCGCTTTACCATCGCCCCGGGCGGACCGCTGGGCCGCGAGACGCTCAATGTGCGGCGTCTGGCCGAAACGTCGCGGCTGGTGGAGCCATGAATACGCGCGAGGCCGAGGCTGGCGTCATCCTCGTCAATGTTCTGGTCACGCTGGCCATCGCGTCCTCCCTCGTCGTGTTGATGCTGACCTCGCAGGACAGCCTGCTCGACCGCGCGCGTCGGGTCTCGGCCACCGTGCAGGCCGAGGCGCTGGCGCTCGGGGCCGAAACTTCGGTTCTGGTGGCATTGCGGCGCGACATGGAGACGGGGCCCGATACCGATCACTATGCCGAAGCCTGGGCATCGGTGGCGCAGCAGGAGGTGGAGCTCGAAACTGGCCGGTTCTCGGTCGAGATTCGCGACGCTCATGCGCGGCTCGACTTGAACGGGCTGGCGGCGGGGGGGATCGCTCAGACGCAGATCCTGTCGCGGCTGATCGAGGAGTTGGAACTGCCGCCCGAGACGGTGCCGCGCATTTTGACTTTTCTACGCAATCGTGGCCCGGCGACGTCGTTGGAGCAGATCCCCGGTCTCGACTCCGTGGCCATCGAACGGCTGCGCCCCGTGGCCGACGTGCTGCCGGTTCCGGGGGAGATCAACCTCAACACCGCCGATGCCCTGGTGATCGGAGCGGTGCTCCAGAACCGGACGGCAGCGCGCCGGTTGGTGGCGCTGCGCGAGCGGAACGGCGGCTGGGTGGAGACCGATGATATCGCCACCTTGGGTCTGATCGCTCCGGGGGCGGGGCTCGTGTCCGACCTCTTCGACGTCATCATCGTGGCCGAGGTCGACGGGATGAAGGTCAGGCTCGAAAGCCGACTCTTGCGACGGCAAGGCATAGGCACACGCGAGGTGGTGGTGATCTCTCGGCGCTTCGGATCGGCAGGCGACGAGGTTCTGCCGCCCGTGCCATAGACTTGGCAAGCCCAAGGACAAAGACGGGATCGACGCTCGCGGCTGCGGACCAACCATATTCAATAACGCGACAGGCGCGGCCCTCACGGGCCGCGCCTGTCCTTGGTTTGAGGATCGAGCGATCAGGGATTGAAGGGCTCGATGGTTCTGGTCATCGCGATTTTGAGATCCGAGATGTCGCTCGGCTCGGCATTGCGATCTTGATTGAAGACCTGCAGGAAGCCAAACCCAAGCGAGGCGATACCGCGCGTGCTGTTGTTGTCATCGCAAGCCGCAAGCAGAAGGACTAGCGAGGACAGGCCGACGAGGCTCAGTCTTGTTTTCATGGCGTCTCTCCTTTCAGCTCCTTAGGAGCGTGCGCCGGGAAGCGGCGTGTTCAAGTAGGGGAACGCGTTCATGAACTCGGTTGCCTTGAGCGGCGCGCCATCGGTGAAGGGCTGGTTGCCCACGGGAGCGTCGGACGGCTTGCACAGGCCGAGATTGACCAGATCGCTGTCGGTGTCCTCCGCAGCGCCCTCGACACCAAGCTCGGCGCCCAGCGGCACGTCGTGACACAGCGCCCCCATGACGACCCGCAGCGCGATGTCGACGGTGTCATCACCCGGACGACGACCGTTCGGGAAGCCGGCGAGATCCTCGGCCACGACGCCGAAGGTGTGCTGCTGCTGGACCGGGGTGGCCGGCACGGCAGTGTTGAGGCGCATCATTTCGGACGGCACGGCATCCGGGTTGGACGAGGCGTTGAAGCCCGGGAAGCCGGTCAGGAACGCCGCGACGAGGTCATTGCGCGGGAAGTTCGACGGCGCGATGTTGTCCGTGGCGCCGACGGCGTCGCGGAACAGCAGGTCGAGCAGGGCGGGAAGAGTCGGGTTGGTCACATAAGTGGCCAGCGCCCCGTCCTGGGTCGGTTCCGCGGCGTTGAACAGGTTCTTGTCGGGAAGACCGATGACGACCTCGTTCACCAGCGGCGCCGAAAGACGCGACTGCTGCACCCAGGCGCCGCCGAACTTGCTGTCCTGCTCATAGCTGGGCGAAGGATCCTCGACCTGGCCCTGCGGCAGGCTTGCGGTGGTCCAGGCGCCGATCACCGGATCGCTGCCCGTGGTCAGACAGGAGATCGGCACTTCGATGGCGATCGAGGTGACGTTGGCCTTGCCGATCAGATCGTCGTTCGAGCGATCTTGTTCGATGCCGCCCGGGAAGGGCGAGGCGGTGTTGTATTGGGGCCATTCGCCGCTCGGAGCGCCTTGGACTGGCACGAGGTTCACGAGGTCGAAGATCTCACCGAGATTGACAGCGAAAGCCTCGGCGCGCTGGCCGACGAAGACCCGCGCATCGCCTTTGCAGCCGGGAACCTCGACCTTTTGATAGACGAACTGCTCGGCATAGCGTTTATAAGCAGGAAGCGTCTTGTTGCCGATGTTGTCGATCGGCTTCACGAAACGTTTGCCGGAGCGAGGGTTGGTCAGATCGGACCGTTCGCCGCTGCGACGATCGCCCTTGATCATCGTCACTGTGTAGCGCTCGGTCTCATTGAGCGCGCCGAAGGGGTCCTTGGCAGTAATCTGCCCAGCCTGACGCAGCGGGATCGCAACATTCTTGCCACCGATATCAAGGGTGATGCCCTTGCCGTCGTTGGTCAGGTCGTTGTCGAAGTCGAACTGGAAGGTGATGTCCTCGATCGCATCGCCGTCGTTGTCGATATGGATCTCGTAGATCGCGTCGGGGTCCATCGTGAAGTAGTTCGGGCCACCATAGGGAGCTTGCACCGGCTGATAGTTGGCGATCAGCGTCACATAGTCTTCCCGGCCCGGCTCGTAGCTGCGGAACATATAGAAGTCGGTGCCGTCGATCTTCGGTGTCTCCGTGATCGCGGGGGCTTCGCGGTGGGACGAAGCCCAAGCGGAAGAGGCCGCAAGCAGGGCCAGTGCCGTCATGGCCCCTGTCTTGATTGTCGTTGGTTTGATCAACATTACTCATTCACTCCCATGATCCGTCCACTGCGCAGTCGAACGGTCGAGTTTCCGCCGGTACCCGCCATGATTGTTCCAACCTGCGACCCGACGTCACAGACACCTAGCTCGGGGCAAAGAAGTTTCAGTATCACGATAATTTTTTTGCGTGACCTACATACACTTTATGGTTTTCAAGGGTTTAAATGACACAGCCATGATCGGGAAAGCATGAGCGAAATGTGGCTGACCTTGGCTCTCGGTGGCGGACTCCTGCTGCTATGCGTGATCGACATCCGGGAGCGGCGGCTTCCGGATGCGATCACCCTCCCGTTGATTATCATCGGTCTCGTCCAAGGTGCGTTGGAACTGGGCGGATGGCCCACGGCGCGGATCGTCGGAGCCTGCTTGGGTTTTGGCGTCTTTTGGGTCATCGGCGAAGTGTTCTGGCGCTTGCGGGGGGTCGAGGGTCTCGGGCAAGGCGATGCCAAGTTGCTTGCAGGGGCGGGGGCATGGTTGGGCTGGGCGGCGCTACCGGCCGTCGTGCTTGTCGCATCTCTCGGAGCCTTGCTCACGGAGCTGGGGCGGGGAGCCGTGCCGGGCCGGCGTATCGCGTTCGGCCCTTGGCTGGCGGGTGCTTTCTGGCTCTCGTGGCTGTGGCAGTCGGGGATATGGTAAAGCTCTCGGCCCTGGTCCAGCGTGGATTATGGCATCGGGGCGGAGGGCGAATGCTGCGATCGAACGGTATGCGAGAGGACCGTGCGACAGGCATCGCGGGCGGCGTATTGGTGATCGACGCCGCGCGCGCCATCGTTGCATTGGCGAGCTGAGGGGTCAGAGGAACCTGGCAACGGTCCGCGAGATGATGCCACCGTCCTGGCGGTGCTGTGTCCGGTCGGACGTCCCTTTTGGAGACCGTGTTCCATCTGTATCTGGAGCAGCGCGGCGGGCGTCCATGATCGGGCACTGGCAACAGCGGCGAGGCACCTGCTCACCGCAGAGGACCGCCCGCGCGCAGACATCATGAATGACGTCGTCCGAGGGAGCTTCCGGGGCCAGAAACGCGGTTGACCCGGCCCTTGTAACGCGCGACTGCGGTAGCGGTATGGGCCGTCAGGCGTGCTGCGATGTGCATTCAAGCCGCCTCAGAGCGCGCGACGGATAGCCGGACCCGGGACAACCTCGGCTGTGACCAATATCTTCCGCCACGGCAACTCAAGGAGGGCGCGATATCGTACGGCTCACGTCTTGGCTGAAATGTGATCGCCGCGGTCACAATGTCGCCGCAATTCGATGAGTCTGCTAAGCCGATAAAACCAATACAATAAAACCTCAGGCAGCGGCTTTGACCCACTCACCTCGGCGACCTAGTTCCATCGTCGAAGAGTCAGACCACTGACCTCCAGAAGGGCAAGACAATGAGCATTTCCTATGCCATGCAGACCGGCGTCAGCGGTCTTCGGGCCAATTCGACCGCTGTCGGCCGGATTTCGGAGAACATCGCCAACGCCAATACCGACGGCTATCGGCGCAGCTTCGTGCAGATGGTGACGACGAGCACGCTGAGCAATTCTGCCGGCGTCTCGCCCTCGGGCGTACGGGCGGCGCAGGGGGCGGATGTCTCGACCGAAGGGGCGGTGCGCGCCACCAACAGCTCGACCGACCTCGCGATCGGCGGTGCCGGCTTCTTCGTGGTGAGCAAGCAGCCCAATGAGACCAACGAGGCCAACTTCTTCCTGACCCGGGCGGGCTCGTTCTTGCCGGACGAGAACGGTGATCTGCGCAACGCGGCAGGCTATTATCTCTCGGGTTTCCCCTATGATCAGACCGCCTCGCTCGGGGTGATCGACCGCAACCAGTTCGGCGATCTTCAGACCGTCAACCTGGGCAGCCTGTCGCAGACCGGATCGCCCACCGGCAACATGACCGTGAGCGGCAACATCCCCGCCCAGCAGACCGGGCTGGCCACACCGGGCGAGCCCTTCATGAGTTCGGCTGAGTATTATTCGCCTTTGGGCGAGGCCGAGCGGATGCAGCTGTCCTGGCAGCCCACCGACGTCTCCAGCCGCTGGGTGCTATCGATGTCCGGATCGGACGGGGCGCAGTACGGCGATGTGACGGTTGATTTCCACGACAGCGGCCCGCTCGCCGGGGCGCCGCGCGCCTATTCCGCCGCCACCTCGACCGCGACCGCGCCCGCGGGCTTTGCGTTCAACGCAGCCACCGGCACCGCGACGCTGACGATCGACAACGGCACCGTGCCGCAGACCATCGAGGTCTCGATCGGCGCGCCCGACACCCACACCGGCATGACCCAGTTCGCGGGCGACTACTCGGCGCTCAAGATCGGTGCCGACGGGGCCGAGAGCGGCGTGCTGGTGCGCACCGAGATCGACGAGCGCGGCGACGTCTACGGCGTGTTCAACAACGGCAGCCGCAAGCCGCTCTACAACATCCCGCTGGCCGAAGTGGCCAACCCCGACGGCCTGTTGGCCGCCGATGGCAACGCCTACGCGCTGTCGCGCCAATCGGGCAAGTTCAGCCTGAACCAGGCCGGGCAGGGCTCGGCGGGAACGTTGACGGCGGGGGCGCTGGAAAGCTCCAACGTCGAGGTGGCGCAGGAGCTGACCGATCTGATCAGGACCCAGCGGGCCTATTCCTCGAACGCCAAGATCGTCACTACGGTCGACGAGATGCTTCAAGAAACGACGAACCTGAAGCGATGACGGGGCCCCGTAAGGTGGTGCGGACCAGCAAGAGCGCGAATGATGACAGGCCACCGGAGATCCGTATCGAGCGGATCAGCGCGGCGCGTCTGATCGAGGCGCTTTGTGACAAGACCGCATTTGACGCCCGGTCCTCGGTAACCGGCGAAAGCGTCGCCGGGCCGCAAGGCTCTCGGAACGACACCAGGAGATCGGGGACTGACGGCCAAGAGCCGCTCGCTAAGGAGCGGATGTCGATCGGACGGTCTGACCGGCGCTAACGCCGTCTCGATCCGCCTTGGCCGCTTTCCTGTGCAAGGGGAAGGCGGCCAAGGCCGACATCAGCTTCGAAAAACTCGCCTCAGCTGCGCGCTGCTCAATAAAAGAACACACCGGCGTCAACGATCAGCTTGGGCGCGTCCTGACGCACCTTCACCTCGTAGATTTCCCCGTCGATGACCATCTCGACGGTCTTGAAATCGGACGCCGTGATCGTCGTGTCGGCATCGGCGTCACGCGTGAAGGCAAACTCGCCAAACAGGCCGGCGCACAGGGCGATGGCGAGGGTCAGAGCGATGGGGCGAGTGGGGGTGGTGAACACGGCGGGGTTCCTTTTTGGTTGGGTTTTTACTCGACCTGATGGAGATTTACTCAACTTGGATTATTAATCCGTAGGGCAGGAATGTGGCCGTCTTTCGGGACGTAACGTTCTGGCGGGAACGGACGTCACGTCCCAAGCAGGATTGGTGTTTTTGCCATAGGGCGGCGGCTGCGGGCGGGCCGCTGTTCGACCGGGTGTGCTGGCGAAAAACGCATCGACCCTGCCGATGATTCATCTGCGGTCGCATGCATCGGGCGCTTGGATTTCGCCCGCTTGCCTGATCCCATCGACGCCGCGCCCATGGGTCATTGGCAAGGCGCGCAAGCTCTTCGACCGCAGCCTTACATTTCACGACCCGCTCACGCAGGACGTGTCGACACCGCGCGCCATGAGGCGCGCGCCGCCGGTCACACACCATGCCGCGCGGGACAATTCGTGCAGATCACCTCACGCTCTCTGAAACATGATCCGTGACGCACCGTAAATCTCCGTGATTTGCCAGAATGGCGTCACCACATAATATGATGGAAAGAAAAAGATTCGCCTGATGGGACGGTGACCGTGCGCTTGGGGCGCGCCAACCGACGAGAGAATGGGCCAATGGATGTCTTTACCCGCTACGCCGAAAGTTATGCGAGCTCCCGCATCGAGGAGCTGACGCTGCAGGAATACCTGTTGCGATGTCGCGAGGATCCCTTGGTGCGCGCGACAGCCGCAGAGCGGATGATGCGCGCCATAGGCGAGCCGGAACTGGTCGACACCAGCCACGACCAGCGGTTGGGTCGGATCTTCTTCAACCGCACCGTAAAGATCTACCGCGCCTTCGAGAGCCTCTATGGCAACGAGGAGGTGGTCGAGCGGATCGTCGGGTTCTTCCGCCATGCGAGCCAGGGGCTCGAGGAACGCAAGCAGATCCTCTACCTTCTCGGCCCCGTGGGCGGCGGCAAATCGACCATCGCCGAAATCCTCAAGGCGCTGATGGAGAAGGAGCCGATCCACGTCCTCAAGGCAGGCGATCAGATCAGCCCGGTCTACGAGAGTCCCTTGGGCCTGTTCGACCGCGAGCGATTCGGCGAGCTGCTGGAGGACAAGTACAACATCCCGCGTCGCCTGCTCACCGGGCTGATCAGCCCATGGGCGGTGAAGCGGCTCGAGGAGTTCGGCGGCGACATCTCCAAGTTCTCGGTGGTGCGCATGCAGCCCTCGCGGCTGCGTCAGATCGGCATCACCAAGACCGAGCCGGGCGATGAGAACAACCAGGACGTCTCGGCGCTGGTCGGCAAGCTCGACATCCGCAAGCTCGAACACATGGGGCAGGACGATCCCGACGCCTACAGCTATTCGGGCGGGCTTAACCGCACCACGCAGGGGCTTTTGGAATTCGTCGAGATGTTCAAGGCGCCGATCAAGGTGCTGCACCCGCTTTTGACCGCGACGCAGGAGGGCAGCTACACCGGCACCGAGAACATCGGCGCGATGCCCTATCAGGGTCTGATCATCGCCCACTCGAACGAGGCCGAGTGGCGCCAGTTCAAGGGCAACCGCAACAACGAGGCCTTCCTCGACCGGATCTCGGTGGTGAAGATCCCCTATTGCCTGCGCGCCACCGAAGAGGCGCGGATCTACGACAAGCTTTTGCGCGAGAGCTCGCTCGGGCAGGCGCCCTGCGCGCCCGAGACGCTGCCCATCCTCGCCCGGTTCTCGGTGCTCACGCGGCTTCAGGATCACGAGAACTCGACGCTCTATTCCAAGCTGCGCACCTATGATGGCGAAACGCTCAAGCACACCGACCCCAAGGCCCGCAGTTTGCAGGAATACCGCGACGCGGCGGGCGGCGACGAGGGCATGACCGGCGTATCGACCCGATTTGCCTTCAAGGTGCTGGCCGAGACGATCAACCATGACGTCGACGAGGTCGGCGCCGATCCGGTACACCTGATGTATGTGCTCGAACAGGCGGTGCGGCGCGAGCAGTTCGCTGAGGAGACCGAGGCGCGCTACCTCGACTTTCTCAAGAGCGATCTGGCGCCGCGTTATGCCGAATTCATCGGCGAGGAGATCCAGAAGGCCTATCTCGAAAGCTACTCCGACTACGGTCAGAACCTGTTCGATCGCTACATCGCCTATGCCGACGCCTGGATCGAGGATCAGGATTACAAGGATCCCGACACCGGGCAGATGTTCGACCGCGACGTGCTCGAGGCCGAGCTCGCCAAGATCGAAAAGCCCGCCGGCGTGTCGAACCCCAAGGACTTCCGCAACGAGGTGGTGAAGTTCGTGCTGCGCGCCCGCGCCGAAAACGAGGGGCGCAACCCCGACTGGCGTGGCTACGAGAAACTGCGCCGGGTGATCGAGAAGCGGATGTTCTCCCGTGTGGAGGATCTGCTCCCCGTGGTGAGCTTTGGCGCCAAGCGCGACAAGGACACCGACGCCAAGCACGCGGAGTTCGTCGAGCGGATGGGCGAGCGGGGCTATACGCCGCGTCAGGTCAGGAGGCTGGTGGAGTGGTACATGCGGGTGAACAAGTCGGGCTAGGGGGCGGACGGTCATGACCCATTTCATCGACCGTCGTCTCAACCCCAAGGGCCGCAGCACCGGCAACCGCCGCCGCTTCATCGGCCGCATCAAGGCGCATGTCCGAGAGGCGGTGGACGCCAGCGTGCGCCAGCGCGGCATCACCGACATGGAGGCGGGAACCGAGGTCACCGTGCCGCGCGACAGCCTGTCGGAGCCTTCGTTCCGCCATGCTTCCAAAGGGGGTGTGCGCGAGGGTGTGCTGCCCGGCAACCGCAACTTTCGCGCGGGCGACGAGATCGAGCGCCCGCCGCCGGGCGGTGGCGGGGCAGGGCGAAAGGGGGCGCCGGATGGCGAGGGTGAGGATGATTTCGTCTTTGCCCTGTCGCGCGACGAGTTTCTCGACATCTTCTTTGAGGATCTCGAACTGCCCGATCTGATCAAACGCAGCCTTACGGGAAGCTCGGTCGCGCGGCCGCGGCGCGCCGGGCTGTCGGTCACAGGCTCGCCCGCCAATCTCAACGTCGGGCGCACCATGCGCCGTGCCATGGGCCGCCGCATCGCGCTGCGCCGCCCCTCCGACGCGGTGCTCGACGAGTTGCGCGAAAGGCTCTTCGCGCTCGAGGCGGTGTTCGAGCCCGACGCGGTCCAGCGCGCCGAGATCATCCGGCTTCAAGCCGAGATCGAGGCCGCGACCGCGCATCGCAAGCGCGTGCCCTATCTCGACCCGCTGGATCTGCGCTACAGCCATTTCGAGCCGCAGCCCGAGCCACGTGCGCAGGCCGTCATGTTCTGTCTGATGGATGTGTCGGCTTCCATGGGCGCGCGCGAGAAGGACCTCGCGAAGCGGTTCTTCGTGCTGCTGCACCTGTTTCTGACACGGCGCTACGACACGGTGGACCTCGTGTTCATCCGTCACACGCATCTTGCCGCCGAGGTCGATGAACAGACCTTCTTTCATTCGCGCGAAAGCGGCGGCACCATGGTTTCGACCGCGCTGGCGGAGATGCACCGCGTACAGTCCGAGCGCTACCCGGCGTCGGAGTGGAACATCTATGCCGCCCAAGCCTCCGATGGCGACAACTACCAAGGCGATAGCCGCGATTGCCAAATCTGGCTCGAAAGTGAGCTTTTGAAGATCTGCCAACACTTTGCCTATGTCGAGATCATCGGCGAGGCCGAGGCACGCATCCTGCGCGATGCGGCGCGGGGCACCGAGCTTTGGATGGCCTACCGCGAGGTGGCCGATCGCTGGCCCAACTTCGCGATGCGGCGCGTCGCGGGCGCGGCCGATATCTACCCCGTGTTTCGCGATCTCTTCGCGCGTCGATCGGAGGCCGCCCATGGCTGAGCTACTGTTCGACGGACCGGATTGGAACTTTGACACGCTGCGCCGCACCACCGAGGCGATCGAGCAGATCGCGCGCGAGGATCTCGGGCTCGACGTCTATCCCAACCAGATCGAAATCATCTCGACCGAACAGATGCTCGACGCCTATTCCTCGACCGGCATGCCGTTGATGTATCGCCACTGGTCCTTCGGCAAGCAGTTCATCCACCACGAGCGGCTCTACTCCAAGGGCGCCCAGGGCCTGGCCTATGAGATCGTCATAAACTCCGACCCCTGCATCTGTTACTGCCTCGAAGAGAACACCATGCCGATGCAGGCGCTGGTGATCGCCCACGCCGCCTTTGGCCACAATCATTTCTTCAAATCCAACCACCTGTTTCGGCAATGGACCGATCCGCGCGGCATCCTCGACTACCTCGACTACGCCCGCAATTTCCTGAGCCAGTGCGAAGAACGCCACGGGCCGGGGCAGGTCGAGCACACGCTCGATGCGGCGCATGCGCTGATGAGCGCGAGCGTGTTTCGCCACCGCCGCCCGGCGCAACCGTCGCTGCGCGCCGAGGCCGAGCGTGCCGAAAAGCGCATCGAGGACGACGAGCGCGCCGCGCATTACCTCTGGAGCCGGATCGAGGCCGAGCAGCGACCGCAGGATCACGAGAGCGAGGCCGTGGCGCGGCGCCGCGCGCTGGGCCTGCCGGAAGAAAACCTGATCTACTTTCTAGAACGCCACAGCCCGATACTCGAACCTTGGCAGCGGCAGGTTCTGCGCATCGTGCGCAACCTCGCGCAGTATTTCTATCCGCAGCGCCAGACGCAGGTGATGAACGAAGGCTGCGCCTGTTTCGTGCATTTTTACATCCTGAACAAGCTGCACGAACAGGGCCGGATCGGCGACGGCGCGATGCTCGAGATCCTGCACAGCCATTCCAGCGTGCTGTTCCAGCCCGGCTACGACCACCCGGGCTATTCGGGCATCAACCCCTACGCGCTGGGCTTTGCGATGATGCGCGACGTGCAGCGCATCTGCGAGGCCCCCACGCAAGAGGATCGCGACTGGTTTCCCGCCATCGCCGGGGCGCGCGACTGGCGCGGCGTGCTGAAGGACGCTTGGGCCAACTACCGCGACGAAAGCTTCATCCAGCAGTTCCTGAGCCCCAAGGTGATGCGCGACCTGAGGCTGTTCAGTCTGCGCGACGCCGAGACCGAGGAAACCATGAAGGTCACGGCGATCCATGACGCGAGCGGGTACCACGCACTGCGCGACACGCTGGCGCGCAGCTATGACCTGTCGAACCGCGCGCCGGACATCGAGGTGCTCGACGCCGATCTGGCAGGCGACCGCACGCTGCGGCTGCGCCACACCTTGCGCAACGAGGTGCCGCTCAACGCACGCGACCGCGAGGCGACGCTGGCCTGCCTGCGCGATCTATGGGGCTACGGGGTCGAGATCGAAGAGGCGGCAAGTTGAGAAAACTGGATGCTTCAAGCAAATATATTTTAAACTTGAAATGAATCGGAACGCGTCCTAGCCTCGCTCCAACAGCTCGGGGAGGGGCCATGAGGATCGCGTGCATCGGAGGGGGACCGGCCGGGCTCTACTTCGCCATATCGGCCAAGCTGCGCAATCCGGCCCATGAGGTCGTGGTGATCGAACGCAACCGCGCCGACGACACCTTTGGCTGGGGTGTGGTGCTGTCGGACGAGACCTTGGGCAATCTAGCGGCCAACGATCCGGTCTCTGCGGCGACGATCCGGGACCACTTTGCTTATTGGGACGACGTCGCGGTGGTCAAGGACGGCGCGCGTATCGTTTCGACCGGCCACGGCTTTTGCGGCATCGGGCGCAAGCGGCTGTTGCTGATCTTGCAGGAAAGGGCGCGCGCGCTGGGGGTCGAGCTGCGCTTCGAGACGGAAGTGGGGGCCGCGTCCGATTACGCCGCCGACTACGATCTCGTGGTGGCCGCCGACGGGCTGAACTCGCGCACCCGCACCGAGTTCGAAGAGGTGTTCCGCCCCGAGATCGACCGACGGCTTTGCCATTTCACATGGCTCGGCACGACCCAGACCTTCGCCGACGCCTTCACCTTCATCTTCGAGAAGACCCGACACGGCTGGGTCTGGGCGCATGCCTATCAATTCGAGCCGGGCACCGCGACCTTCATCGTCGAATGCGCACCCGAGACCTACCGCGCCTGGGGCTTCGACAAGATGAGCCAGGACGAGTCCATCGCTGTTTGCGAGGAGATCTTCCGCGAGCATCTGGGCGGCCACGCGTTGATGACCAACGCGCGTCACATCCGTGGCTCGGCTTGGATCAACTTCCCTCGCGTGCTCTGCCAGCGTTGGTACGCGGGCAACATCGTGCTCTTGGGCGACGCCGCCGCCACCGCGCATTTCTCGATCGGGAGTGGCACCAAGCTCGCGCTCGAATCCGCGATCGCGCTGGCCGAGGAGATCACCCGCGCCCCCGATCTGGCCGCCGCGTTCGAGGCCTATGAGGAGGCGCGCCGCGTCGAGGTGCTGCGTCTGCAATCGGCGGCGCGCAACTCGATGGAGTGGTTCGAGGAGGTGGGCCGCTACCTCGATCTCGATCCGGTGCAGTTCAACTACTCGCTGCTCACCCGCAGCCAACGCATCAGCCACGAGAACCTGCGCCTGCGCGATCCCGATTGGCTCAAGGGGGCCGAGCGCTGGTTCCAGATCCAAGCCGGGTTGCCCGAGGACGCGCCCGTGCGCGCGCCGATGTTCGCGCCTTACAGTCTGCGCGACATGGCGCTGAAGAACCGCGTCGTCGTCTCGCCCATGGCGCAGTACAAGGCCGTGGAGGGCGCGCCCACCGACTGGCACCTCGTGCATTTGGGCGAGCGGGCCAAGGGCGGCGCGGGGCTCGTCTATACCGAGATGACCTGCGTGTCGGCGCAGGGCCGGATCACGCCGGGCTGCCCCGGCCTCTATGCGCCCGAGCACGAGACGGCGTGGACCCGGATCACCGATTTCGTCCATGCGGAAACCGAGGCGAAGATCTGCTGCCAGATCGGCCATTCGGGGCGCAAGGGCTCAACCCAGCTTGGCTGGGAGGAGATGGATGCGCCGCTAAAAGCGGGCAACTGGGAGACCATCTCGGCCAGCCCGATCCCGTGGTCCGACAGCAACCCCGCGCCGCGCGAGATGACCCGCGCCGACATGGAGGAGGTGACGGCGCAGTTCGTGGCGGCCACCGAAATGGCCGAGCGCGCGGGCTTCGACATGATCGAGCTGCACGCCGCGCATGGCTATCTCGTGTCGTCCTTCATCTCGCCTGTGTCGAACACGCGCTCGGATGAATATGGCGGTAGCCTCGAGAACCGCCTGCGCTGGCCGCTCGAGGTGTTCCGCGCCATGCGGGCCGCGTGGCCCGAGGCCAAGCCGATGTCGGTGCGTATCTCGGCCAACGACTGGGTCGGAGAGCACGGCGTGACGCCCGACGACGCGGTCGAGATCGCGCGCGCCTTCTCGGAGGCCGGGGCCGATCTGATCGACGTTTCGGCGGGTCAGACGAGCATCGAGGCGCAGCCGGTCTATGGCCGCATGTTTCAGACGCCATTCTCGGATCGCATCCGCAACGAAGCAGGCATCGCCACCATGGCGGTGGGCAACATTTACGAGGCGGACCACGTGAATTCGATTTTAATGGCGGGGCGCGCCGATCTCGTGGCCATCGCCAGACCGCATCTGGCCGATCCCTATTGGACGTTGCATGCCGCCACCCAGATCGGCGACCGGCACGAGGACTGGCCCGCGCCTTACCGCGCCGGGCGCGATCAGGCATGGCGGCTCGCCGATCGGGCCGATCAGATGGCGGGGCCGGTATGATGAGACTGCAAGGACACCATGCGCTGGTCACCGGCGGCGGCACCGGGGTGGGGGCGGCGATCGCTCGCGCCCTGACCGCCGAAGGAGCGAGCGTCACGATCACCGGACGGCGCGAGGCGCCGCTTCGAGAGACCGCCGAGGGGCAGGCGGCGATGGGCTGGGTCACGGGGGATGTCACACAAGCGGCCGAGATGAGCCGCGTCGTGGCGCAGGCGGCGCAAGACCGCGGCCCCGTGACCCTTGCCATCGCGAACGCAGGCGCGGCGGACAGCAAGCCTTTCGCCAAGATGACGCCCGACGACCTCGACGCGATGCTGCGCGTCAACCTGCATGGCGTGTTCAACCTGTGGCATGCGGTGCTGCCGGCGATGCGCGAGGCGGGCCGAGGCCGGCTCATCGCCGTCGCCTCAACCGCCGGGCTCAAAGGGTACTCTTACGTCTCGGGATATGTCGCGGCCAAGCACGCGGTGGTGGGTTTGACCCGTTCGGTGGCGCTCGAGCTGGCCCGCACGAAGATCACCGTCAATGCGATCTGCCCCGGTTTTGCCGAAACGCCGATGCTCGAGGAAAGCATCGAAAACATCATGGCCAAGACCGGACGGTCCCGCGAGGAGGCGGCAAAAGCGCTGGCCTCCGGCAACCCGCAGGGCCGCTTCGTGCAGCCCGAGGAGGTCGCCGACGCGGTGCTCTGGCTGGCGGGCGAGGGGGCGAGCGCGGTGACCGGTCAGGCGATTTCCGTCTCGGGGGGCGAGGTATGAGCATGGAAGTGCAGGCGAAGATGGGCAAGACGCGGCTGCGGCTCTGGTTGAAGCTCCTGAAGACCTCCAATGCTGTGGAAAACGCGCTGCGTGACCGGCTGCGCACCGAATTCGGCACCACCTTGCCGCGCTTTGACGTGATGGCGGCGCTGGCGCGCAGCCCCGAGGGGCTCAAGATGTCTGAGCTGTCGCGGCGGCTGCGGGTGTCGAACGGCAACGTCACCGGCATCGTCGACCGGCTCGAAGTCGAGGGTCACGCCGAACGCCACGCCGTGGAAGGCGACCGCCGCGCCATGGAGGTGCGGCTGACCCGCAAGGGGCGCGGCCACTTCGACAAGCTGGCGGCGGCGCATGAGGAATGGGTGAACGAGCTGATGGGGGCGATCCCCGAGGCCGAGGCGGCGCGGATCATGGACGATCTTGATCATGTCGCCCACGATCTGGAGACAAAACGATGAGCGCGCATTTCAGGATGGAGCGCGAAGGCGCGGTCGCCGTGGTCCGGCTCGACCGCCCCGAGCGCAAGAACCCCTTCACCTTTCAGAGCTACGCTGCGCTGCGCGACTGGTTTCGTGACCTCGTCGAGGACGAGGAGATCCACGCCGTCGTCATCGCTCCCAACGGCGGCAACTTCAGCTCCGGCGGTGATGTCGAGGATATCATCGGCCCTCTGACCGAGCTCGACATGAAGGGACTCTTGGGCTTCACCCGCATGACCGGCGATCTCGTGAAGGCGATGCTGAACTGCGGCAAGCCGATCATCGCCGCCGTGGACGGCGTGGCGGTTGGCGCAGGCGCGATCCTCGCCATGGCCTCGGACATCCGGCTTGCCACGCCCGAGGCCAAAACCGCCTTCCTGTTCAACCGCGTCGGGCTGGCGGGCTGCGACATGGGCGCTTGCGCGATGCTGCCCCGGATCATCGGGCAGGGGCGCGCGGCGGAGCTGCTCTATACGGGGCGGGTGATGAGCGCCGATGAGGGCGAACGCTGGGGCTTTTACAACCGTGTCGTCGGCGCGCACGAGTTGGAGGCCGAGGCGATGAAGCTGGCCGCCCGCATCGCCGCCGGCCCGCGTTTTGCCAACATGATGACCAAGACCATGCTCTTGCAGGAGTGGGACATGGGGCTGGAGCGCGCGATAGAGGCCGAGGCGCAGGCGCAGGCGATCTGCATGCAGACCGAGGATTTCCGCCGCGCCTACCGCGCCTTCATGGCCCGCGAAAAACCCGTTTTCGAGGGGGACTGACATGGCCGACCGCAGCTATCTCGACTGGCCCTTCTTCGAGGAGAAGCACCGCGAACTGGCAGAGGCGCTGGAGCATTGGGCCGGGCGCAGACTGGGCGGGATCGATCACGCCGACACCGACGCCGCCTGCCGCGCGCTGGTGGCCAAGCTGGGGCAGGGCGGCTGGCTGGAGCACGCGGCCTCCGAGGATGGCAAGCTCGACGTGCGCAGCCTGTGCCTGATCCGCGAAACGCTGGCGCGGCATGACGGGCTCGCTGATTTCGCCTTCGCGATGCAGGGGCTGGGTTCGGGTGCGATCACGCTGTTCGGATCGGATGCGCAGAAGGCCGAATGGCTGCCGAAGGTGCGCAGCGGCTCCGCGATCTCGGCCTTCGCGCTGACCGAGCCGCAATCCGGCTCGGATGTCGCCAACCTCGCCATGACGGCGCGGCGCGACGGCGACGAATGGGTGCTGGACGGCGAAAAGACATGGATCTCGAACGGTGGCATCGCGGATCTCTACGTGGTCTTCGCACGCACCGGGGAGGGGCCGGGCGCCAAGGGGTTGTCGGCCTTCATCGTGCCGGCCGACACGCCGGGGCTGAAGATCGCCGAGCGGCTCGACACCATCGCACCGCACCCTCTGGCAGGGCTGTCCTTCGACGGCGCGCGCTTGCCTGAGGCCGCGATCATCGGCGCGCCGGGCGAGGGCTTTCGCATCGCGATGTCGGTGCTCGACGTGTTCCGCTCCACGGTGGCGGCGGCTGCACTCGGCTTTGCGCGGCGCGCGATGGACGCAAGCCTCGAGCGGGCCGGGAGTCGCGAGCTGTTCGGCGCGCCGCTGTTCGAGATGCAGATGGTGCAGGGGCACATTGCCGAGATGGCGCTTGGCATCGACGCGGGCGCGCTGCTGACTTACCGCGCGGCGTGGGTGAAGGACAGCGGCGCCGCGCGGGTCAGCCGCGAGGCGGCGATGGCCAAGCTGTTCTCGACCGACGAGGCGCAGAAGATCATCGACGCGGCGGTGCAGATCCACGGCGGCGACGGGGTGCGCAGAGGCTCCGTGCCCGAGACGCTTTATCGCGAGATCCGCGCGCTCAGGATCTACGAGGGCGCTAGCGACGTGCAGAAGATCATCATCGCCCGCGCCGCCATGGCAGCGCACGGTCGCTAGAGGGACGAGAGGCTGCGCCGCCGGGGAAGGGGAGAGCCCCGACGCTGCGGATCAGGGGAGGAAAGACAGATGCTGGGACCGACGGCGCATGAGGATACGTTCTCGCGCGACAACCTGCCGCCATTCAACCAATGGCCGGAGATGCTGCTCGATGGCTTCGACTACCCCGAGCGGCTCAACGCCGGGGTCGAGCTGTGCGACCGGCTGGTCGAGCGGGGCATGGGCGACCGGATGGCGCTCATCGGTAACGGGCGGCGGCGCAGCTACAAGGAGCTGATGGACTGGACCAACCGCATCGCGCGGGTGCTGGTCGAGGATTACCATGTGAAACCCGGCAACCGGGTGCTGATCCGCTCGGCCAACAACCCGGCGATGGTCGCCTGCTGGCTGGCCGCGACCAAGGCGGGGGCGGTGGTGGTCAACACCATGCCGATGCTGCGCGCGGGCGAATTGTGCAAGATCGTCGACAAGGCCGAGGTGAGCCTTGCCTTGTGCGACACGCGATTGATGGACGAGATGGTGGCCTGCGCCAAGCAAAGCCCGCATCTCGCCAAGGTCGTGGGTTTCGATGGCACCGCCAACCACGACGCCGAGCTCGACCGCGCCGCCCTCGACAAGCCGGTGACGTTCCAGGCGGTGGAGACGGGCCGCGACGACGTGGCGCTATTGGGTTTCACCTCCGGTTCGACCGGCGTGCCGAAGGCGACGATGCATTTCCACCGCGACCTGCTGATCATCGCCGACGGCTACGCTAGGGAGGTTCTCGGCGTGACGCCGGACGACGTCTTCGTCGGCTCACCACCCTTGGCCTTCACCTTCGGCCTGGGCGGGCTCGCGGTGTTCCCGCTGCGCTTCGGGGCGGCGGCGGCGCTTCTGGAGACGGCCTCGCCGCCCAATATGATCGAGATCATCGAGAAGTACCGCGCCACCGTCTGCTTCACCGCCCCCACAGCCTACCGCGCCATGCTGCGCGCGATGGACGAGGGCGCGGACCTGTCGTCGCTGCGCTGCGCCGTCTCGGCGGGCGAGACGCTGCCCGCGCCGGTCTATCGCGAATGGATGGAAAAGACCGGCAAGCCGATGCTCGACGGCATCGGCGCAACCGAGCTTTTGCACATCTTCATCACCAACCGGCTCGACGACAGCCATCCTGGCTGCACTGGGCGTCCGGTCACCGGCTATGTCGCGAAGGTGGTGGATGACCAGATGAACGAGGTGCCACGCGGCACGGTTGGACAACTCGCGGTCAAGGGGCCCACGGGCTGCCGCTACCTCGCCGACGAGCGGCAGCGCGAGTATGTCCATGGCGGCTGGAACCTCACCGGAGACGCCTTCGTGCAGGACGAGGACGGGCGCTTCCACTTCGCCGCGCGGTCGGACGACATCATCCTATCGGCGGGCTACAACATCGCCGCGCCCGAGGTCGAGGCGGCGCTCCTGTCGCATGAGGCGGTGGTCGAATGCGCCGTGATCGGCTGCGCGGACGCGGAGCGCGGGCAGGTGGTGCAGGCGCATGTGGTGCTGACCGAGGGCACCGAGCGTTCGGACCTCACGGCAAAGCTGCTGCAGGATCACGTGAAGGCGCAGATCGCGCCTTACAAGTATCCGCGCTCCGTCGTGTTCTGCGACACGCTGCCCAAGACCGAGAGCGGGAAGATTCAGCGTTTCCGCCTACGCGAGGAGGCCAAGTGACCGACGATCCCGTCATGCGGTTCGAGGACAAGATGTCCTACACGGATTATCTCGGCCTCGACGCCGTGCTCACGGCGCAGCATCCGCGCACCCAAGAGCATGACGAGATGCTGTTCATCGTGCAGCATCAAGTGACCGAGCTGTGGATGCGGCTCGCGCTGCACGAATTGGACGCGGCGCGTATCGCCCTCTCCGAGGACCGGCTGCGCCCGGCCTTCAAGATGCTGACCCGCGTGGCGCGGATCTTCGAGCAGATGAACGCCGCATGGGACGTTTTGCGCACCATGACGCCCAGCGAATACACCCGCTACCGCGACGCGCTGGGGCATTCCTCGGGCTTCCAGTCTTGGCAGTACCGGCTGATCGAGTTCACGGTGGGCAACCGCAACCGCGCCCTGCTCGGGCCGCACGCGCACCGGCCCGATCTCGTGGCGCAGCTCGAGGCCGAGCTGGCCCGGCCGAGCCTTTACGACACTGCCATCGGCTGTCTGGCGCGGGCCGGCTTCGACGTGCCGGAGGCCGGGGCGCATCCCGACGACCGGGTCATGGCGGCCTGGACGCAGGTTTACCGCGACCCCGAAACGCACTGGCCGCTCTACGAACTGGCCGAGAAGCTCGTCGATTTCGAAGACTACTTTCGCCGCTGGCGTTTCAACCACGTCACCACGGTCGAGCGGGTGATCGGCTTCAAGCGGGGCACCGGCGGCACCGGCGGCGTCAGCTATCTCAAGCGGATGCTGGAGGTCGAACTCTTCCCAGAACTCTGGCACTTGCGTACCAATCTATGACCGGCCCCAAGACCGG
This sequence comes from uncultured Limimaricola sp., assembly GCF_964022235.1. Classification (NCBI taxonomy): domain Bacteria; kingdom Pseudomonadati; phylum Pseudomonadota; class Alphaproteobacteria; order Rhodobacterales; family Paracoccaceae; genus Limimaricola; species uncultured Limimaricola sp. The sequence goes on from NZ_CAXHZL010000004.1 coordinate 151,662, forward strand.
CATCCACAGGGAGACGAGAATGACGAAATATCTCACGACGACCGCGCTGGCGCTGTCTATGATGGGCACGGCCGTGATGGCCGAGCCGGTGAAGGTTGGCATGATCACCACGCTTTCGGGCGGCGGAGCCAGCCTCGGCATCGACACGCGCGACGGCTTCATGCTGGCGGTCGAAGAGGCGGGCAACGCCGATCTGGAGGTCGTGATCGAGGACGACCAGCGCGAGCCCGAGGTGGCGGTGCAGCTTTCGGACAAGATGATCCAGTCCGAAGAGGTCGACGTGCTGACCGGCATCGTCTGGTCCAACCTTGCCATGGCGGTGGTGCCGGGGGCGGTGCGTCAGGGCAAGTTCTATCTCTCGACCAACGCGGCACCCTCGCAGCTTGCAGGCAAGGGCTGCCACGAGAACTACTTCTCTGTCAGCTACCAGAACGACAACCTGCATGAGGCGGCGGGGCAGTATGCCACCGACGAAGGCTTCGGCAGCATGTTCATCATGGCGCCGAACTATCCCGCAGGTCAGGACAGCCTCTCGGGCTTCAAGCGTTTCTACGAGGGCGAGGTCGCGAGCGAGGTCTATACCCAGCTCGGCCAGACCGACTACGCCGCCGAGATCGCCCAGATCCGCGACAGCGGCGCCGACGCGCTGTTCTTCTTCCTGCCGGGCGGCATGGGCATCTCCTTCATGAAGCAGTGGGCCGAGGCGGGCATCGACATGCCGGTCGTGGGGCCCGCATTCTCGTTCAGCCAGGACATCCTCCCGGCGATCGGCGAGGCGGCCATCGGCGTGAAGAACACCGCCCAGTGGTCGAAGGACATCGACAACGCGGCCAACGCGCATTTCGTCGAGGCCTTCGAGGCGAAATATGACCGTCTGCCCTCGCTCTATGCGGCGCAGGGCTACGACACCGCGCAGCTGCTGCTCTCGGCGATGGACAAGGCCGACGTGTCGGACGCCGACGCCTTCCGCGAGGCGCTCCGCGCGGCCGAGTTCGACAGCGTGCGCGGCAAGTTCTCCTTCGGGCCGAACCAGCACCCGGTGCAGGACATCTACGTGCGCGAGGTGGTCAAGGAGGGCGAGGTGCTCACCAACCACATCGTCGGCACCGCGATGACGGATCGCGGCGACGCCTACGCCGACGAGTGCAAGATGTGACCCGCGGCGGCGGGCCTGCCGGCCCGCCGCACCCCTGTTGAGAGGCACAGCCCCATGTCGATGATCCTGTTGATCGAACAGCTCTTGAACGGGCTTCAGTCCGGGCTGATGCTGTTCTTGATGGCCGCCGGGCTGACGCTCGTCTTTGGCGTCATGGGGCTGATCAACCTCGCGCATGGCTCGCTCTACATGGTCGGCGCCTTCGCCTGCGCGGGCGTCGCCGCCGCCACCGGCTCGTTCTGGCTCGGCCTCGCGGCCTCCATCGCGGCGGCCGCGGCGGCGGGGGCGATCGTCGAGGTCGCGGTGATCCGCAGGCTTTACGCCCGCGACCACTTAGATCAGGTGCTCGCGACCTTCGCGCTGATCCTGATCTTCTCGGAAGGCACGCGCTGGCTCTACGGCTCCTTCCCGCTCTATCTCAACGTCCCGCCCTCGCTTTCGGGCAGCGTGACGCTGCCGGGCGGCATCCAGTATTCTTTGTTTCGTCTCGCCATCATCGGCGCGGGGCTCGCGGTCGCGGCAGGTCTGTTCCTGCTCATAGGCAAGACCCGGATCGGCGTGCAGGTCCGCGCGGGCGAAGCTGACCGCGAGATGATCGCGGCGCTGGGCGTCGACATTCGCCGCCTTTACACGCTGGTCTTCGCGCTGGGCGCGGCGCTCGCGGGCATGGCGGGCGCGCTCGTGGGCACGATCCAGTCGGTGCAGGTCGGCATGGGCGAGCCGGTGCTGATCCTCGCCTTCGTGGTGATCGTCATCGGCGGCATCGGCTCGATCAAGGGGGCGCTGATCGGTGCGCTGCTGGTCGGGGTCACCGACACGATGGGCCGGGTGCTGCTGCCGTCGGCCTTCGCGCTGGTCATGGAGACCTCGGCGGCCACCAGCATGGGCGCGGCGCTGGCCTCAATGGCGATCTACATCCTCATGGCAATGGTGCTCATCGTGAAGCCCGGCGGATTGTTCGGAGCGCGGGCATGAGCGCGGTGGAGATCACGGCGCCCGGTCGCCGGGCAGGCCGCATGGGCCGCGCGCAGATCGTCAACGTGGCCTTGGCGCTGGGGCTGGTGGGTTTCGGCCTCGGGGCCTGGGCCACGGGCGAGACCTTCTTGATCACGCTGGCGACCAAGGTGGCGATTCTGGGCATCGCGGGGGCGGGGCTGAACCTCGTGCTGGGCTTCGGCGGGCTCGTGTCCTTCGGCCATGCGGCCTATTTCGGCTTGGGCGGCTACGCCTCGGGCATCCTCGCGCATCATGCCCTGAACTACACGCCGATGTTCGAATGGCCCTTCGTGTTCGAAGGCTCGACTTCCATGCCGGTCATCTGGATCACCGCGATGCTGGTGGGCGCGTTGGCGGCGCTGCTGATCGGGGCGCTCTCGCTTCGTACCACGGGCGTCTATTTCATCATGATCACCTTGGCCTTCGGGCAGATGATCTTCTACTTCGCCATCTCATGGCCCGCTTACGGAGGCGAGGACGGCCTGCCGATCTATGTGCGCAACGGCTTTCCCGGCCTGAACACGCTCGATCCGATCCAGTTCTTCGGTCTGGCCTGTGCCGTGCTTTTCGCGGTGCTGGGCGTGACCGCCATGCTGGTGCGCTCGCGCTTCGGTCTCGCCCTTCAGGCGGCGCGGCAGAACCGGCAGCGGCTGATGGCGGTGGGCATAAGGCCCGGCGGCGTGCTGCTGGTGGCCTTCGTGATTTCGGGCGCGATCACGGCGCTCGCGGGCGCGCTCTATGCCGATCTCAATCGTTTCGTCAGCCCCTCGATGCTGTCGTGGCACCTTTCGGGCGAATTGCTGGTGTTCCTGATCCTCGGCGGCACGGGGCGGCTCTTTGCGCCGCTCGCGGGCGCAGGGCTCTATATCGTACTCGAACATCTGCTGGGCGGGGTCAGCGATCATTGGCAGTTCTTCTTCGGCCTGATGCTCCTCGGTGTCGTGCTCTTCGCGCGCGGCGGCGTCATCGGCTTTCTCGCGGGGGGCAAGCGCAATGGCTGAACCGATCCTCGACATCCACCACCTCTCCAAGAGCTTCGGCGCGCTCAAGGCCACTGACGACGTGTCGCTCGACCTACGAGCGGGCGAGATCCACGCTCTGATCGGGCCGAACGGCGCGGGGAAATCGACGCTGATCAAGCAGATCTCGGGCGAGATTTCGCCCGACGCGGGCGAGGTCCGGCTCAATGGCCGCTCACTTGCGGGCATCGATGCGGCGGGCCGGGCGCGGGCCGGAATGGCCCGCAGCTTTCAGGTCTCCTCGGTCGCGCCCGAGTTCACGGTGCTGCAGAACGTGATGCTGGCCGCGCAGGGCGCGTCCGGTGCGACATTCCGCTTCTTTCGTCCGGTGATGCGGGACGCGGGCCTCCTCAAGACCGCGCGCGATTGCATTTCGCAGGCGGCTCTGTCGGGGCGCGCCGATGTGCCCGCCGCCGAACTGGCGCATGGTGAGCGGCGTAAGCTGGAGATCGCCATGGCGCTGGCGCTCAAGCCCATGCTGTTCCTGCTCGACGAGCCGATGGCCGGGATGGGGACCGAAGGGGCCACCGCCCTTGGCGATCTTCTGGACCGGCTGCGCCAGCGCGCGCCGATCCTGCTGGTCGAGCATGACATGGACGCGGTGTTCCGGTTGTCGGATCGGGTCTCGGTGCTGGTCTACGGGCGCATCATCGCCACCGGCACGCCGGACGAGATTCGTGCCGACCGCGAGGTGCAGCGGGTTTATCTGGGAGAGGAGGCATGAGCGCGCTTCTCGAAGTCGAGGGACTCTGCGCGTCCTACGGCGCGAGCCAGGCGTTGTTCGGCGTGTCGTTCACCTTGCGAGAGGGTCAGGCACTGGCGCTGATGGGCCGCAACGGCATGGGCAAGACCACGACCATCGCCTGTATCACGCGGATGATGGCGGCGAACTCCGGGCGCATCGCCTTTGCCGGGCAGGACCTCGCGCGGCTGCCGTCGCACAAGGCGGCGCAGCTCGGGCTGGGCCTTGTGCCAGAGGGGCGGCGCGCCTTTGCCGGTCTGACCGTGCGAGAGAACCTGACGGCCGCCGCGCGCCGTGGCGAATGGAACATGGAGCGCGTCTGCGAGCTGTTTCCGCGCCTCGCCGAGCGGGCCGGGCAGCGCGCCGAGACGCTTTCGGGCGGCGAACAGCAGATGCTGGTGATCGGGCGCGCGCTGATGACGAACCCGCGACTCTTGATCCTCGACGAGGCGACCGAAGGGCTGGCCCCCGTGGTGCGGTCCGAAATCTGGGTGGCGATCCGGGCGCTGAAGGCGCGCGGCCTGTCGATCCTCGTGGTCGACAAGTCGCTGCGCGAGCTCTCGTCGGTGGCCGACGACTGCGTAGTGCTCGAGCGCGGGCGCGATGTCTGGCACGGGCCACCCGCAGCCCTCACGGGCGATCTCGCGCAGCGCTGGCTCGGGGTCTGAGCCGATGATCTTCACCACCACGCGCAAGGTGCGGTTCGAGCATTGCGACCCGGCGGGGATCGTCTTTTATCCGCGCTATTTCGAGATGCTGAACGCCTGCATCGAGGACTGGTTCGAGGCCCGTCTAGGCCGCAGCTTCGGGCAGATCCACGTCGAGGGCGGCCACGCCGTGCCGACCGCGCGCTGCGAGGTGCGCTTCACCGCGCCGAGCCGGATCGGAGATCCACTGGCGCTTTCGCTGCGGCCCCTGCGGGTCGGGCGCTCCAGCCTCGATCTGGAGGTCGACATTTTCAGCGCGGGCGAGGCGCGGCTGCACGCCGATTTCACGCTGGTGCATGTCAGCCAGCAGACCGGGCGGCCGGTGGCCTGGCCCGAGGCGCTGCGCCGCGCCATCGACACGGACATCGCCCGGACGGGCGGGACACAAGACACCGAAGGAGAGGCCCCGCATGGGACATGAGATCATTCACCCCGAGGGCTGGGCGCCCGCCCGCGGCTATGCGAACGGCGTGATGACGCCAGAGGGGCACCTGTTCGTCGGCGGGCAGATCGGCTGGACCGCTGACCAAGTATTCGAAAGCCAAGACTTCATTGGCCAGATGGAGCAGGCGCTTCGCAACATCCTCGCGGTGGTCGAGGCGGCAGGCGGTGGGCCTGAGCACATCACCCGGCTGACGTGGTTCGTGATTGACAAGCGCGAATACCTCGCGCGGCAAAAGGAGGTCGGCGCGGCCTACCGCCGGGTGCTGGGGCGCAACTTTCCGGCGATGACCATGGTGATCGTCGCCGGTCTGGTCGAAGACGAGGCGCTTCTAGAGATCGAGGCGACGGCGGCGATCCCGCGCTAGTCGGGGTCGGGCCGCATCAATTCACGCCCCTCGGTGGTGAGCAGGAACACGTCGCGCCCTTCGATCACCGCCGCCGCAAGCGGCCGCCCATAGGCCGCGCCGCCGTCGAGATCGACCCGGTTGCCGAAATGGCGCGGCGCCTCGAGCGCTGTGTGGCCATGCACGACGAGTGGGCCGTGATCGGAGGTGTCCTCAAGCCAGCCCTTGCGGATCCAGACAAGGTCGTCCTCGGTTTGCTGGTCGAGGGCGACGCCGGGACGGATGCCCGCGTGGACATAGAGCACCGGGCCGCGCTCGACATGGAGCGGCAGGGCTGCGAGGAAGGCGCGATGCGCCTGCGGGACGGCTTCCAGCGCCTCGCGGTGCACCTCCCGTGGGTCGCGTCCGGCCACGGGCGCGATGCCGTAGCTCTCGAGCGTCGTGTCGCCGCCGAGCCGGGGGTTGAGCCAGTCGAGATCCTCGCGCAGGCAGGGATCGTGCCAATTCGGATCGTCGAGAAACCGTGCGAACATGCGGTCGTGGTTGCCCAGAATGACGCTCCACGGCGCGCCGCCGTCGATGCCCTCGATCAGAATGTCGATCACGCCCCGGCTGTCGGGGCCGCGGTCGGTGAGGTCACCTAGATGGATCACCGGGCTTTCCACGTCGCCCGTGCGGGCGCGGTCGGCGGCGATGAGGTCGTGCGCCATCCGGAGCTTTTCGGGATGGCCGTGAATGTCGCCGATGGCGTAGCTGCGTATGCTCATGAGCCCGACCCTAACGCCGCAGGCGGCGGGGGCAAGCGGATCAGCCGGGCAGGGCGTCGCGGTCGAGGGTGGTGACGCGATCCGCCTCGATCTCGTGCGGACCGGTGCTGGTGCCATCGGGCCATTCGACGGAAACACGTGCCCGCGTCGCGGCCCCGAGCCCGACGTGCAAAGGACCGAGCCGTCCGCCCGCGTGACCGCCGCCCACGACTCGTTGCAGCACCTGCCGCCCCTGATCCGTCTTCACCGTCACCACCGCGCCGATGGCATCGCGATTGCCGCCCGTTTGCATGAGGTCGAGCGCAAGCCAATGGCCGGTCCCTTCGGTCACGTTGCGCCACAGCTCCATCGGCGCGCGCCGGTTCACGACCACGAGGTCGAGCCGCCCGTCGCCGTCGAAATCGGCCAGCGCCGCGCCACGCGACCGCTCGGTGGTGGCGATGCCCGCCTCGATCGAGGCTTCGGCAAAGGTGCCGTCGGGGCGCTGCATCAACAGGTTGTTGGGATCGCGCATGGCGTTCGACGGCATCTGATCGACGTTGCCCTTGGCGATGAACAGGTCGGGCCGACCGTCGTTGTCGATGTCCCCGAACTCGGCGTGCCAGCCGGTCGAGGGGCGGCCATCGTCGCCGATATGCGGGCGCTGCGCGTAGGAGCCGATGGAAAAGGGGGCTGCGGCATAGCGGCCATCTGGCTGCGCCAGTTGCAAAAGTTGATCGCCCATTGAGGTGAGCATCACCTCATCGCGCCCGTCGCCCGTCAGATCGCGGCTGGCGATGCCCATCCCCCAGAGCGAGACGGTGGGCCAGCCGTCGGCCTCGCCAAGGAAACGGCGCGCTTCGATGTCCCACATCTGCTCATGGCCGCCGCGCACATAGTAGTGCCGGTCGTTGGAGATGCGCAGCGTCGGTCGCCCGCGCGCGTCGCGCGCCGCCAGCATCGACAGCGCGCAGAAGCCGGGGGCGAGCGTCTCTTCGCGCCAACCGGTGTCGTCGGGCCGCAGGACCGCGTTCTCGTCGCAGGCTTCGAACGGCCCTTGGGGGTCGTCTCGGTCGACATAGTTGCCGATGGCCATGACGGGGCGGGTGTCGTCTTCCCACCATGCGGTGAAAGCGGTGGTCCAGGCGTTGCCGGCGGGCAGGCCCAGCGCCCCAGTCGCCTCTTCAAAGCGGCAATCGCCCAAGCCCCGCAACATCAGGTTCGAACCCGCGCGCATCACGAAGAGGTCGGGGTGGCTGTCGGCGTCGACGTCGAGCGGGTAGGCCCCGGTGACGCCGGTCAGATCGGGCAGGGGGGCCGCATCAAAGGCGAAATCGCCCCGGTTGCGCAGGAGCAGCGCCGGGTTTTCACCGCCCGCGGCAAAGATATCGGGCCACGCGTCGCCGTCGCAGTCGAACACGGCGACGCCACCGCCCACGAAATGCTCCCATCCGCCGGCATAGATGTGCTCGGGCAAGGCCGATGAGCGATCCTCGAAGCGCGGCCCGGCGATGGAGGGTCCTGCCGAGAGAATGACGGCCAGCCCGAAAAACGCGGCCCCTCGCGCGCCGTCGCGCAGAAGCACCCTCATGCCGCCCGTGCCTCGGCCAGCACCGTTTCGGTGACGGCGGCGAGAGCGAGGGCGCTGGCGCCGCGCGCCCAGACCAGATCGCCCCAAGCGTGGATCTCGATCCGTGCGGGGGCGCGCCCTTCGACGAGGGTGAGCGCCCGCATCTCCGCGAGCACTTCGTCGGCATAGAGGTAGTCGTAGCGCATCCGCTCTCCCGACAGGATCACCAGCCCCGGGTCGAAGATCTGGATCACGTTCGACAGGCCAAGCGCGAGGTAGCGCCCGGCGCGGTTGAAGATCGAGCGGGCGGCGCGATTGCCGCCCTTGGCTTCGGCATAGAGCGCGTCGAGCATGACCTGCGGGCTTTGCGGCGCGCGACCGAGCGCCGTGGCCGCCTCGCGCGCCAGTGCATAGTCGGCGACATAGGCCTCCAAGCAGCCGCGCTTGCCGCATCGGCACAGCGCCCCGTCGAGTTGCACCTTGGTATGGCCAAGCTCCAACCCCATGCTGCGCTCTCCGCGATAGAGGCGGTTGTCGATCACCAGCCCCATGCCAACGCCATGCTCGATCGTGACGACGGCGAAATCCGACCTTTGCCGCCCGACGCCGAACCACAGCTCGGCCAGCGTCAGCATGTTGGCGTCGTTGTCGATCAGCACCGGCAGGCCGAAGCGACGGCTGGCCTCGGGGCCGAGAGGCATGTCGGGACCGAGATGTGGCGACCACAGCACCGTGCCGGTCTGATGGTCGACCATGCCCGACAGGCCCACGCCCACGCCGAGCAGGTCGGCACGTGCGCATCCCGCTTGGTCGAGCACCGCGTCGATCAGCGCGCCTATCTCGTCGCAGGTCTGGTCCAGCGAGCGGCGCATGGGCGAGGCAGGGCGGGCGGCGTCGGCAAGGACCGTACCCGCGAAATCGACCAGAACGGCGGTGTTGCGCTCGTCGGAGATCTTGATGCCGATGACGAGCCGCCCTTCGGACACCAGCTCCAACGCCACGGGCGGGCGGCCGCGCGCGTTCGGCGCGGCGGCGGTCGCCTCGACCTCGCGCAGAAGGCCCAAGCCGATCAGCTCGGAGGTCAGCGTCGTGACCGATCCCGCACTGACGCCCAGCGCGCGGGTGATGTCGGCGCGGGCCGCGCGACCGGCGGCCCGGACATGTTCGAGAATCTGCTGTCGCAGGGGGCGTGCCTCGCGCTGGTTGCCCGGCAGCAGCGGCCCGACGCCATGTTGCGGCTGTGCAACATCTGCGGCCGACTCCGCCGGTTGCGTGTCGATCATAGTTCGATCCCCGAATTATCTGCGAGCCTCCTCCGGCCGATCTTTGCACATTGCCCAAGATCCGACGCGCCCACCACAGATTGTTAGCGTCATCGGGCAGGGTTTGGCAAAATATATTTTGACAATCGAATTAAATATGCGACTGTACTGCTCAACCGGCCTCAGGAGGGGTCGGCATCCCGGTGGGACGGGATACATCTTTGGGAGGATATCTATGCGCAACGCAATCATGGCCGCCGTCATCGCGACGGCCGGTTTCAGCACGACCGCGATCGCCGAACAGCACGGCATGACCGTCGGTGTCAGCTGGTCCAACTTCCAGGAAGAGCGCTGGAAGACCGACGAAGCCGCGATCAAGGCCGCGCTCGAAGAAGCGGGCGCGGAATACGTCTCGGCCGACGCCCAGTCGTCCTCCTCCAAGCAGCTGTCGGACGTCGAGAGCCTGATCGCCCAAGGCGTCGACGCGCTGATCATCCTCGCGCAGGACACGCAGGCCATCGGCCCCGCCGTCACCGCCGCCGCCAACGAAGGCATCCCGGTCATCGCCTATGACCGCCTGATCGAGGACGACCGCGCCTTCTATCTCACCTTCGACAACGTCGAAGTGGGCCGGATGCAGGCCCGCGCCGTGCTCGAGGCCGCGCCCGAAGGCAACTACGTGATGATCAAGGGCTCGCCCACCGATCCCAACGCCGACTTCCTGCGCGGCGGCCAGCAGGAGGTCCTGCAGGAAGCCATCGACAGCGGCAAGATCACCATCGTCGGCGAGGCCTACACCGATGGCTGGCTGCCCGCCAACGCCCAGCGCAACATGGAGCAGATCCTGACCGCCGAGGACAACGCGGTCGACGCCGTGGTCGCCTCGAACGACGGCACCGCCGGTGGCGCCGTGGCAGCACTGACCGCGCAGGGCCTGGACGGCATCCCCGTCTCGGGTCAGGACGCCGATCACGCAGCACTCAACCGTGTCGCCCAAGGCACGCAGACCGTCTCGGTTTGGAAGGACAGCCGCGAGCTTGGCCGTCAGGCCGGCGAGATCGCCGTGGCGCTGGCCTCGGGCACCGAGATGAGCGCCATCGAAGGCGCGGAAGAGTGGACTTCGCCCGCGGGCACCACGCTCACCGCGAAGTTCCTCGATCCGGTTCCGGTGACCAAGGAGAACCTCGACGTGGTGGTCGAGGCCGGCTGGATCGATCAGGAAACGCTCTGCCAGGGCGTCTCGGGCGACGTCGCCGCCTGTAACTGATGCATAACGCCCCCGGCCCGGGCAACCGGGCCGGGGGCGCACTGCCGCATTTCGCGCGCGCTCCCCCGCGCCGCCCCACTCCGGTCAGGAGCACCCCAGATGTCCGATACCGATACCGTCCCCAACGCCGCGCCCTCGGGCCAGCGGCCGGCGGACAAGGCGCCCGCGCGCTCCTTCCTCAACCAGCTCGAACTCGACCTGCGCCTTCTGGGCATGGTCGGGGCCTTTATCCTCGTTTGCGTCGTGTTCAACGTGCTAACGGACGGGCGCTTTCTCACGCCGCGCAACATCTTCAACCTGTCGATCCAGACCGTCTCGGTGGCGATCATGGCGACCGGCATGGTGTTCATCATCGTCACACGCCACATCGACCTTTCGGTCGGTGCGCTGCTGGCGACCGCGTCGGCCGTCATGGCGATGATGCAGACCCGCTGGCTGCCCGACATGATGGGCCTGCCGCTGGGCCATGCCGCGCTGCCGTGGCTGTCGATCCTCGCGGGCCTGATCACCGGTGCCGTGATCGGCGCCTTTCAGGGCTGGCTCGTGGGCTATCTCACCATTCCCGCCTTCATCGTGACGCTGGGCGGCCTGCTGATCTGGCGCAACGTCGGCTGGTACATCACCAGCGGCCAGACCATCGGCCCGCTCGACGAGACCTTCCAGGCCTTCGGCGGCATCAACGGCACGCTGGGCGCGCAGTGGAGCTGGATCTTCGGCTTCGTCGCCGCCGCATTGGCGGTGCTGGCGCTGATCTCGGCGCGGCGCAACAAGGTGGGGCATGGCTTCCCGGTCAAGCCGATCTGGGCCGAAGCCGTGGTCATGGGGATCATCGTCGCGGCGATCCTCGGCTTTGTCGCGATCCTCAACGCCTACGAGATCCCGTCCCGGGTTCTGGCCCGTGACTTTGCGGCACGCGGTGTCGAGATGCCCGAGGGCTATTCGGCCGCCTACGGCATTCCCTATTCGGTGCTGCTGCTGATCGCCGTCGCGGTGGTGATGACGGTCGTGGCGCGCAAGACGCGGCTCGGTCGCTACATCTTTGCCACGGGCGGCAATCCCGACGCGGCAGAGCTGTCGGGGATCAACACCCGGCTGCTCACGGTCAAGGTGTTCTCGATCATGGGCATCCTCGTGGGCATCTCGGCCGTGGTCGCCTCGGCCCGTCTGACCAACCACTCCAACGACATCGGAACGCTCGACGAGCTTCGGGTCATTGCGGCGGCCGTCATCGGCGGCACGGCGCTCTCGGGTGGCATCGGCACGATCTACGGCGCCATCCTCGGCGCGCTGATCATGCAGTCGCTGCAGTCGGGCATGGCCATGGTCGGCGTCGACGCGCCCTTGCAGAACATGGTCGTCGGCACCGTCCTCGTGGCCGCCGTGCTGATCGACATCATCTATCGCCGCCGCGTCGGAGGGAAGTGACATGGAAACCAAGACCGATCCCCGCGCCAACGGGGCCAAGCCTCTGGTCGAACTCAAGGACATCCGGATCGCCTTTGGCGGTGTCCAAGCGGTCGACGGGGTCTCGCTCGATCTCTATCCGGGTGAAGTCGTGGGCCTTTTGGGTCACAACGGCGCGGGCAAGTCGACGCTGATCAAGATCCTGTCGGGCGCCTACAAGGCCGACAGTGGAGAGATCCGCATCGAGGGCGAGAAGGCCACGATCAACTCGCCCCGCGACGCGCGGCGCTACAACATCGAGACGATCTACCAGACGCTTGCTCTGGCCGACAATCTCGATGCCGCCTCGAACCTGTTTCTGGGCCGCGAGATCACCACCAAGGTGGGCTTTGTCGACGATGCCAAGCAGGAGGCCGAGACGCGCAAGATCATGGCGCGGCTCAACCCCAACTTCCGCAAGCTCTCCGAGCCGGTCTCGGCGCTGTCGGGCGGGCAAAGGCAGTCGGTCGCCATCGCCCGCGCGGTCTACTTCAACGCCAAGATCCTGATCATGGACGAGCCCACCGCCGCCTTGGGCGTGCACGAGACGGCGATGGTCGCGGATCTGATCAAGGAGCTGAAGGCCCAGGGCCTCGGGATTTTCCTCATCTCCCACGACACGCGCGAGATGATGGATCTGTGCGACCGCGTCTCGGTGATGAAGAACGGCCAGCTCGTCGGTACCGAGCGGGTCGAGGACGTGACCGAAGATGACATCCTGTCGATGATCATCATGGGCAAGAATCCCAAGCGCGAAGCCGCCTGACCGCGCGCGACGCGCGGCGATACAGCGCCGATCCCGATGTCGCCCGCCGCCCTATCGCGGCGGGCGTTGTCGTTCGGGCGGCGCAAACAGGGGCTTGCGCAGCGGCACTCGGCTATGGCCAAGCCATGTCGGCACCGCATGACGGGAACCGCTTGCCGTCGCGGCATCGACCGCTAGGGTCTGGCGCAGCCGGGCGGTCCGACCCGAGGAGCAGCAGATGCAGAGCGACGAGTTTCGTGAAATCGTGTCCGAGGCGCTTTCGGCGCCCTCCGCGCTCAACACCCAGCCAGCACGCTGGCGGCGCAAGGGTGACACGATCCTGATCGGTTGCGACCCCGCGGCAATGCTGAAGGTAAGCGACCCGCAGGGTATCGCTGCGGGACTGGCCTGCGGGGCGGCAGCCGAAGCCACGTTTCTCGCTCTCTCGGCGCGGCGCATGGGGGCGGGCTTTACCGATCTCTGGGCGCAGGACGACCGCACGACCCTGCCGGGGATGCGTCTGGCCGCAAGGATCACCCTCGAAGCGCAGACCGATCCCGACCCACTGGCCGCGCAGCTCTCCAAACGGTTCAGCCACCGCGGCCCCTACGAGCCCGGACCCGTCGACCTCTATGGCTGGACCCGCCGCGACGCGGTTCTCGTTACCGACGCGGCCAGACGCGGCTGGCTGGCCGAGTTGCACGACCGCACCATGATGGCGCAACTGCGTCGCCCCGAGATCCGGCGCGAAGTCCTATCGTGGCTGCGGCTGTCGCCGCGCCATCCGCGCAAGCGGTTCGACGGTCTCGACCGGTCAATGATGCGCCTGAGCCCGAGGGCCGCCGCCGAGGCGCGCGCGGTGCTGGGACCGATGTGGCGGGTCGCCGACATGATGGGGCTCACCGATCGCCTCGCCGCCGAAGCCGCGCAGATCCGCTCCGCCGCCGTCATCGCCCTGTTCCACCGCCCCGTCGACAACAGCCCCGTGGCCGCCGGCAGGCCCTATCTGCGGCTGTTGCTCGAAGCGTCCAAGCTGGGTCTCGCGGCTTGGCCGATGGGCGTGCTCACCGTGGATCGCGCAGCGCGCGAGGAGATCGCAACCACCGTGGGCCTCGACCCAGAGCGGCAGCTGATGCAGGTGATCCGTCTTGGCCCGGTGGCCGAGCGGCCCGAGGCCCGCGCGCGGCGACCGCTCGATGAGGTCATCGTCTGACGCGTCAGACGTGGTGCAGATCGGCCCAGATCGGCAGGTGATCCGAGGCCGCAGGGGCGGGCTGTTCGTGCCAGACGCCGCTTTGCGCGATGACGATGCCTTCCCCGGTGGCGATCCGGTCGAGAGCGGCCACCGGCCTGCGCGAATGAAAGCTGCGCCCCGGCGCGTGGATCGAAAACCGCCGCGCCAGTCGGCCCAGACCCACGCGCTCGGACCATTCGTTGAGATCGCCCGCCAGCACCGTGGGGCGCGGGTCCATGCGGTCCAGCTCGTCCACGATATGGCTCAGTTGCAACCGGCGCGAGCCGCGCAGCAGCCCCAGATGCAGCCCGCCCACGCGCAGCGGCCCGGCCGGCGTCTCCAGATCGGCAAAGATCGCGCCGCGCGGCTCGAGCCCCGGCAGCACCATCTTGTGCAAGGTGCCGATCTCGATGCCCTCGCGCACCAGCATCGCGTTGCCGTGCCAGCCCAATGACCGCACGGATTGCCCGAAGTCGACCGCCCGCAACCCGCCGAGCTGCGACAGCTCGGTCATCGGAATCGCGGCGGGCCGCGCGCCGAGCCGCAGGTCCGCCTCCTGCAACAGCACGATGTCGGCCTCCATCGCCTCGATGACGTTGCAGATCCGCGCCGGGTTGCGGCGCCGGTCCGTGCCAAGCGCCTTGCGGATGTTGTAGCTTACCAGCCGAAGCCGTCCGGGGCGCAGATGGGGGTCGGTCATGATATCCTCACAGGATCGGGCTCACAGCATGGGCGCGCCAAGGCGGAACACGCCCTCGGCCAGCCTGCGGCCCAGCTTGGGACGACGCACGCCTTCGCGGCAGATCGCGGTTTCAGCGGCGAACCAATCGGCCAGAAGCGCCACCGACGGCGCGTCATAGACGAACACCGCCACCTCGAAGTTGAGCAGCATCGATCGCACGTCGAAATTGGCGGACCCGGCCCAAGCGGCGTCGTCGATCACACCGGCCTTGGCATGGGTCATCTGGCGCGGCAGTTGCAGCACACGCGCGCCGGACTCGGCCAGCGTTCGCAGATAGGCGCCACGTGCGAAATCGGCAATGCGCTGGTTCGAGCGGGCAGGCACCATCACCCGCACATCGACTCCGCGCCGGGCCGCCGTGCACAGCGCCGCGTTGAGCGGTTCGGTCGGCAGGAAATAGGGCGTGGCGATCCAGACGCGACGGGTGGCGGCGTGGATCATCTGCACCAGCACGTCGTGCAGCGGATCGAGATAGGTGTCGGGGCCGGAGGGGACGACCTGCACCGTCGCCTCGCCGGGCCGCTCCTCGACGTGCAGCTCGGGCAGGGGGTCGACCTCGCCTTCGGCCACGCCCCAGTCGGCGCGAAACAGGTCCCACAGCACCTCGACCGAGGGGCCATGCAGCGTGAAGGACAGGTCGCGCCACAGTTCGGGGTCGCCCTTTTCGCGGCGCGCATGGGGAGGGAAGCCCATGTATTCGCAGCCGACGTTGCGGCCACCGGTCCAGGCGCGGGCGCGGTCGGCGATGATCATCTTGCGGTGGTTGCGCAGGTTCATATGGCCCTTGAGCGGCCAGTTGAGGAACGGCTGGTGCCAGCGCAGCTCGCCTCCCGCCGCCTCGAAGCGGGCAAGCGCCGCGCGCGGGCACCAAAAGCCGCCCAGACGGTCGATGATCAGGCGCACCTGCACGCCGTCCTCGACCCGCGCGGTCAGCAGGTCGACGAAGTCGCGGCCGACGGCGTCGTCGTGGATCAGGTAGAAGGTGATGTCGAGTTCGTGGCGTGCGCTTTCGACCATCTCGCGCATCGCTTCGCGGGCGTGCTTGGCGTCGCGGTGAAGCTCGATCCGGTTGCCCGTGGTGGCCGCCGGCACGCCATAGGCGCGAAACGCCTCGGCCGGGCCACGCGACGGATCGGCGGGGGCGTCGCCCGGCGGCGTGGAAAAGCGGATCGTCGGGTGGCGGCCGCCCTTCTTGCGAAAGCCCAGCGCGAAAAACAGCGGGATCGCCACCCAAGGCAGCAGGATGATCGCGAGAATCCAAGCGGCGGCGGACTGCGGCGTGCGCCGCTGCTGCAACAGCATCACCGTGGCGAGAAGCGCGAGGCCGACGCCGAGCAGCGTCAGCAGGAAGGTGTCATAGGTGAACAAGCGCCTGAAATCCCCAAGTGTCGCCCTGATGTGGTCGAAACGCAGCAGCGGCGCAACGGGGTTCCGCGTGTTCGGGCGGCCGCGCACAGGCGTTGCGCGATTGCGGCGGTTGGACGGGGGCAAAGGCGCGTCTAGCTCTAGGGCAACGCCAAGCTTCGGGAGAGCGAGATGGAACTGGGCCTATACACATTCGGCGACGTGGGCACCGACCCGGTCACCGGCGCGCGGGTCGACCCGAGCCTGCGGTTGAAGCAATTGGTCGAGGAGATCGCGCTGGCCGACGAGGTGGGTCTCGACGTGTTCGGCTTGGGCGAGCATCACCGCCCCGATTACGCCGTCTCGGCCCCTGCCGTGGTGCTGGCAGCGGCGGCGGGGCGCACCAAGCGTATAAAACTTACCAGCGCCGTGACGGTGCTCAGCTCGGACGACCCGATCCGGGTGTTCCAGCAATTCGCGACGCTCGACGCGCTGACAGGCGGTCGGGCCGAGATCATCGCCGGACGCGGCTCCTTCATCGAAAGCTTCCCGCTCTTTGGCTTTGATCTCGATGATTACGAGGATCTGTTCGAGGAAAAGCTGCAGCTCCTGATGGCGCTGAACGAGGGCGAGGTGATCCGCTGGCCCGGCAGCGAGCACACGCATGAGATCCCCGGTCGCGGCGTCTATCCGCGTCCCGTCCAAGACAGGCTGCCGATCTGGCGCGCCGTCGGCGGCTCGCCCCAGTCGGTGGCGCGCGCGGGGGCGCTGGGGCTGCCCATGGCGCTCGCCATCATCGGTGGAGATCCCGCCCGCTTCGCGCCGCTGTTCGACCTCTACCGCAAGAGCGCGGCGCAGATGGGGCACGACCCGAAATCGCTCAGGACCTCGCTCAACGTGCACGGCTTCGTGGCCGAGACGAGCCAGCAGGCCGCCGACATCATCTATCCCGCACAGGCCGAGGTGATGAACCGGATCGGTCGCGAGCGGGGCTGGGGGCCGACGAGCCGCGATCAGTTCGACGCGGCGCGTGGGCCGAAGGGCGCGCAGTTCGTCGGCAGCCCGACCGAGATGGTCGACAAGATCCTCGCGACGCACGAGCGCTTCGGTTTCGATCGGATGCTGATCCAGATGGCGATCGGGGTCTTTGATCATGCGCAGCTGATGAAGGCGATCGAGCTGTTTGGCACCAAGGTCGCGCCCGAACTGCGCCGCGCCACCGCGTGATGCGGATCGGTGTCATCTCCGACACCCACGGGCTGCTCAGGCCCGAAGCTCTCGCCGCATTGGCGGGAGTGGGACCAGAGGGCGATCCATCGGTGGATCACATCCTGCATGGCGGCGACATCGGTCGCCAACAGATCGTGGAGGAACTGGGGCGCATCGCGCCGGTCACGGCGATTCGGGGCAACGTCGATACCGCGCCCTGGTGCGCGCGCTTTCCCGAAACCTTCGATCTCGATCTCGGGGGGCTGCGCATTCATATGCGCCACGACCGCAAATCGCTTGATTTCGACCCCTCCGCGCGGGGTATCGACGTCGTGATCAGCGGACATTCGCACAAACCGTTGATCGAAACGGTGGATCACGTGCTCTATCTCAACCCCGGTGCCGCCGGGCCGAGGCGCTTCAAGTTGCCGATCACGCTGGCTTTTCTGTATTTGGGGCAGGGCGCGCCGCGCGCTGATCTGGTTTCTCTTCTCGACTGATCGCGCGTGATGCCGCGCTGCGGCGTACGCGACGGGTTGCCAGAATCTCGGTGCTCTCGTAGGTTTCATGTAGTAGAATACAATTCCACTATGCGAAACTTCAGGGAGGAGACTGAAATGACGCGATTTCTGAAGGCGGCCCTCGCCTCGACGATTCTCGCCGGTGCCACGCTTGGCTCCATCGCCCACGCCGAAACCACGCTGTTCTTTGGCGAGGCCGGTCCCAACCGCGGCGCCCGCGCCGAGGCGCTGAACTGGTTCGTCGAGGATGTGAAGACCCGCACCGAAGGCGAGCTGAACTTCGACGTCCAGTGGGGCGGCGCGCTGTTCAAGGCCGATGCCGCGGCACAGGCCGTGGCGGATGGCGTGGCGGACGCAGGCACCATCATCGGCGTCTATTTCCCGCAGGAGATGCTGGCCTACGGCATCGCCGACCTGCCGGTGCAGAACCCCGATCCTTGGGTCGGCATGAAGGCCACCGACGAGCTGATGCGCGGGTCCGAGGCTATTCAGGCGAACCTCGCCGATCAGAACCTGGTCTATCTTGGCACCTACACCACCTCGGCGGTGCATATCGGCTGCAAGGGCAAGGCGATCCGCACGGTCGAGGACATCGACGGCCTCAAGGTCCGCGGCGTCGGCGCCTATGGCAAGACCTTCGCGGATTTCGGCGCGAACCTCGTCAACATGTCGATCTACGATGCCTATCAGGGCCTCGATTCGGGCCTGCTCGATTGCTCTCAGGGCTATTCCTACGCCGTGGGCGCGCTGAATCAGCAAGAGGTCATGGACAGCTACACCATGCTCAACTGGGGTCAGGTCGGTGCACTGGGCATCTTCATGAACAAGGATGCCTTCGACGCCCTGCCCGAAGAGCAGCAGAAGGCGCTGATGGAAGCGGGCAAGGGCCTGTCGGATGAGTTCGGCCGTCTCGTGAACGCCGACAACGATGCCGCCGTCGAAAAGATGCGCGAAGCGGGCGTCGAAATCATCGAGCTGCCCGAGGAAGAGCGCGCCAAGCTGGTCGAGAAGGGCAACACCTATCTCGAAGAGTGGTCGGCGCAGGCCGATGCCGCCGGTCTCGACGGCGCGGCGCTGCTCGACGAGTACCGCGGGCTGATCGAGAAGTATCAGGCCGAAGTCGAGGCGAACGGCTACCCTTGGGAGCGCGGTTGATCCGCACCGGGTAGGCCACCGGGCGGCGCGCCTCACCCGCGCCGCCCCATTTCACACTGACATCCGCCAGAGCGGCGGGGGCCACGGGCTCCCGGCCGGGAAGGATTGCCGATGCTGACCCGTATCGAGAGTTTCCTGCTCAACCTCGCCGCCGTCGCGGTGATCGGTCTTGGGCTGCTGATCACCACAAGCGTGCTTTTGCGCGCGACGCTGAACTCGGGCATCCCCGACACGATCAACATGGTGCGCGAACTGATGGTGGCGGCCATCGTGCTGCCGCTGGCTGCCACCGCCGCCGCGCGCGCCAACATCGTGGTGGAGGTGCTCTCCGAGCGTCTCTCGCCGCGCACGCAGGACTGGCTCGTGGTGATGGGCTCGGTCATCGGGCTTCTGGCGCTGATGCCGCTGATCTGGGCTGGCTGGAACGAGGCGGTGCACACGCTGAAGTCGGGCAGCTACTTCTTCGGTCAGCTCAGCCTGCCGAAATGGCCGGGGCGCGTCATCTTCCTGTTCGGGGTCGGGTTCTGCTGGCTGCGCCTCGCGGTTCAGGTGGTGGGCGACATCCGCACCATCCGCTCGGGCGGCCGGGTCTTGACCGGGCTTTCCTCGCACACCCCCCACGAAGAGGTCTGAGACCATGGACGGCACTCTAATCGGTCTCGTGGCCTTCGGCTCGGTCCTATTCCTTCTGGCGCTGCGCGTGCCGATCGCCTTCGCGCTGGCGGCCATCGCCACCATCGGCACCTTCGTGATCTTTGCCTTTCGCACCGGGACCTTCGCGCCCGAACGGGCGATCCGTCCCACCTCGTCGTTGGTGTTCTCCAACAGCTTCGACCTCATTCACAGCTACGATCTGTCGATGATTCCGCTCTTCGTGGCGCTGGGTCACATCGCCTATCGCGCGGACATCACCACCAAGATCTACCACGCGGCCCGCGTCTGGCTCGCCAAGGTGCCCGGCGGCGTGGCCATGGCCTCTGTCGTGGGCTGCGGCGGGTTTTCGGCGATCACCGGATCGTCGATCGCCTGCGCCTCGACCATGGGGCGGATCTGCACGCCCGAGATGCTCTCGGTCGGATATGACAAGCGCCTCGCCACCGCGAGCGTCGCCGCGGGCGGCACGCTGGGCTCGCTGATCCCGCCCTCGGTGCTGTTCATCATCTACGGCATCTTCACCGAGACTTCGATCAGCCAGCTGTTCCTCGCGGGCATCCTGCCGGGCATCGTGTCGCTCTTGGGCTTTCTGCTCGTCATCTTCATCTGGGTAAAGCGCGATCCCTCGGCCGCGCCGGCCTTCACCGGCACCATCACCATGGCCGACCGGGGCCGCGCCGCGCTTGAGAGCTGGCCCGCTGTTCTGCTGTTCGCGATCATCGTCGGCGGCATCTACGGCGGCATCTTCACCGCGACCGAAGCGGCGGCGGTCTGTGTTTCGGCGGCCATCGTGATCGGTCTGGTGCAGCGCAAGCTGACGCTGCGCGCGATCTGGGAGTCCCTGCGCGAAACCTGCATCCAGACCACCTCGATCTTCCTGATCGCGGCAGGGGCCAAGATCTTCGTGGCCTTCATCGCCCTCACCGGCGTGGCGCCCGACATCGTCGAGGCGGTGACCGCCGCCGAGCTGTCGCCGGTGCTGCTGATGGCGGCGATCGCGGCGATCTATCTGCTGCTGGGCATGTTCCTCGATCCCATCGGCATCATGGTGCTGACGCTGCCGCTGATGATCCCGCTGATCGAAACCTACGGCTTCGACCTGATCTGGTTCGGCGTCGTGGTCATCAAGCTTCTGGAAATCGGCCTGATCACGCCCCCCGTCGGCCTCAACGTCTTTGTCATCGCCGGCGTGGTCGGACGCGATGTGCCGATCGACCGCATCTTCGCCGGCATCGCGCGGTTTTTGTCGGTGGACGTTCTGGTGCTGATCCTGATCATGGCGGTGCCGGCGCTGTCGCTGGTCATCCCCTATTCGATGTGAGGCCCGCATGAAGATCACCGACGAAAGCCAGGACCGCCGTTTCGCCACCACGTTGGCGCGGGGACTATCGGTGCTGCGCGCCTTTCGTCCCTCGGATGACGGGCTGGGCAACGCCGAGATCTCCGAACGCACGGGCCTGCCGAAAAGCACCGTGTCACGGCTGACCTTCACGCTGCAAAGCCTGGGCTACCTGACCCACGCGCGCCGCCACGACCGCTATCGTCCCGGCCCCGCGCTGTTGGCCTTGGGCAACGTGGCGAGCGCGTCGATCTCTTTCGTGGAGCTGTCGGGGCCGATCATGCAGCGGGTCGCGGACGAAACCGGGACGCTGACGCTCTTGTCGGTGCGCGACCGGGGGCGGGTGCTGATCACCAAGACGTGGCGGCCGCAGGAGGTGTCCTCGATCTGGCTGGAGGTCGGTCACAGGCTGCCCTTCAAGGGGTCGAGTTCGGGGCATGCGATGCTGGCGGCGCTCTCCGAAGAGGGCTTTGTCGAGGCCGTGGCAGACGCCGAAGGCCACCGGGGTCTCGACGAGACGACGGCGCGGGAGGCGCGTCGGACGGCCTATACGCAACTCGTCACCGAGGGCTTCGTGATCGCCGACCCGGCGGCTTACTTTGCCGCCAACATCCACGCCGTCTCGGTGCCGTTCCAGTCGCGCGACCTGAGCGAGCCGGTGATCTTCACCTGCGGCGCCATGCCCAAGGATCTGAGCATGGAGCGGATGCAGACCGAGGTCGGACCGCGATTGCAGCAGGGCGTGCGCGAGCTGGAGCGGATCATGGGGCAGGGACCGTTCCTGTCGCGGCACGATATCTGAACGCGGTCTTATTTCCACATAGTGGAATTAAGATTTGCATGTTGAAATAGATGGCGTCGATTGCTAGGTTGATGCCGGAGAGGGAGGACCACATGGCTGGAGCAGTTCATTTCGAAAGCCGGGGCCGGATCGCGGTCATCACGGTGGATCATGCGCCGGTGAACGCGCTGGGTCGCGACGTGCGGGCCGGTCTGGTCACGGCGATCGAGCGGTTCGAGGACGACGCGGCGGAGATCGCGGTGATCCATGGGGCGGGGCGGCTGTTCATCGGCGGGGCCGACATCTCCGAGTTCGGCAAGCCGCCGATGGAGCCGTCGCTGCCCGACGTGGTGAACCGCATCGAGGCCTGCACCAAGCCGGTCGTCGCCGCGATCCACGGGGCCGCCTTGGGTGGCGGGCTGGAGATCGCGCTTGGCGCGCATTACCGCGTGGCCGTGCCCGGCGCGCAACTCGGCCTGCCCGAGACCAAGCTCGGTGTGATCCCCGGCGCTGGCGGCACGCAGCGCACGCCGCGTCTCGTGGGGGCCGAGGCCGCCATCGAGATGGCGACCACCGGCACGCCGGTCCCTGCGGCCAAGGCCGTCGAGATGGGCCTCGTGGACCGTCTGGGCGAGGGCGAGGCGCTCGACGCCGGCTTGGCCTATGCCGAGGAGTTGCTGTCGCAGGGCGCTGGACCGCGCCCGGTGCGCGACATGGCCGCGCCTGCGCATGACGCCGAGATGTTCGACGGCCGCCGCACTGCCCTGAGGAAGAAGCTGCGCGGCGAGGTGGCTCCGCTGGCCGCGCTTGACGCCATCGAAGCTTCGACCAAGCTGGGCTTCGACGAGGGCCTCGCCGAGGAGCGCCGCCAATTCATGAAGATGATGGAGACGCCGCAGCGCGCGGGCCTGATCCACGCCTTCTTCATCGAGCGCAAGGTCGCCAAGCTGCCCGAGATCGAGGGCGTCAGCCCCCGCGACGCCTCGGCCATCGGCGTGATCGGCGGCGGCACCATGGGGGCGGGCATCGCCACCGCGGCCTTGCTGCGCGGCCTGACCGTGACGCTGGTCGAGCGCGACGAGGAGGCCGCGAACCGCGCCCGGGCCACCATCGAAAAGAACCTCGCAGCCGCCGTGAAGCGCGGCAAGCTGAAAGAGGCCAAGCGCGACGCGATCCTGTCGGACGCGCTCGCTTGCGTCACCGGCTACGACGCGCTGGGGCAGGCCGACGTGATCATCGAGGCCGTGTTCGAGAGCATGGACGTCAAGAAGGACGTATTCCGCGAACTCGACCGGGTCGCGAAGCCCGGCGCGGTGCTGGCGACCAACACCTCCTATCTCGACATCAACGAGATCGCGCAGGCGACCTCGCGTCCCGGTGACGTGATTGGCCTGCACTTCTTCTCGCCCGCCCATGTGATGAAGCTTCTGGAGGTCGTGGTCGCCGATAAGACCGCCCCCGAGGTCACCGCCACCGCCTTCGCGCTCGGCAGGACGCTCGGCAAGGTTTCGGTCCGTGCCGGCGTCTGCGACGGCTTCATCGGCAACCGCATCCTGTCGCATTACCGTGCAGCTGCCGATCACATGATCCTCGACGGGGCCAGCCCCTACCAGATCGACAAGGCGCTGCGCGACTTCGGTTTCCCGATGGGTCCCTATCAGGTGGGCGATCTCGCAGGCCTCGACATCGGCTACATGACCCGCCAGCGCAAAGCTTCTCAGCGCCACGAGAAGGACCGCTACCCGGGCTGGGCCGATA
Organism: uncultured Limimaricola sp.; assembly: GCF_964022235.1. Lineage (NCBI taxonomy): Bacteria > Pseudomonadati > Pseudomonadota > Alphaproteobacteria > Rhodobacterales > Paracoccaceae > Limimaricola > uncultured Limimaricola sp. The sequence continues at coordinate 174,840 of NZ_CAXHZL010000004.1, forward strand.
CGCTCTACGAGATGGGGCGGCTGGGCCAGAAGACCGGGCGCGGCTATTACATCTACGACGAGGAGAGCCCGCGCGGCCGCCCCGATCCGGAGGTAGATGAGATCATCGCCGCCGAGCGCGAGAAGCAGGGCGTCAGCCCGCGCGAGTTCACCGACGAAGAGATCGTCGCGCGCTACATGGCCGCCATGGTCAACGAGAGCGCGCGCGTGGTCGAGGAGGGCATCGCCAAGCGACCGCTCGATGTCGATGTGACGCTGCTCTATGGCTACGGCTTCCCGCGCCATCGCGGCGGGCCGATGCACTACGCCGACATGGAAGGCCCGGCCGCGATCCGTGACCGGATCAAGCAATACGCCGCCCAAGACGATCATTTCTGGCAGGTCGCGCCGCTGCTCGACCGCCTAGCCGACCAAAATTCCACATTCGCCAGCCTGAACGGCTGAGAGGGAGAGACGACATGACCGACGCCGTCATCGTATCCACCGCCCGCACGCCGATCGGCAAGGCCGCCCGCGGCGCGTTCAACATCACCCACGGGGCCGACATGGCAGGCCACGCCGCCCGCCATGCGGTCGAGCGCGCCGGCATCGATCCGGCGCTGATCGAGGATGCGATCTTTGGCTGCGGGTACCCGGAGTATGTCACAGGCGGCAACATCGCCCGTCAGGCGGTGATCCGTGCGGGCCTGCCCGTCTCCATCGCCGCGACCACGGTGAACCGCTTCTGCGCCTCGGGCCTGCAAGCCATTGCCATGGGCGGTCACATGATCAGCCAGGAGGGCGCGAAGGCTGTCCTCGTCGGCGGCGTGGAAAGCATCTCGATGGTGCAGCCGCCCGCGCGTCATTCGCGCAATGCCTGGATCGAAGCGCACAAGCCCGAGCTCTATCAGGCGATGATCGAGACCGCCGATACGGTGGCCAAGCGCTACGGCATCTCCCGCGAGGCGCAGGACGAGCTGTCGCTGCAAAGCCAGATGCGCACCGCCGAGGCGCAGAAGGCCGGGCGCTATGATGCCGAGATCGCGCCGATGGAGGTGACCAAGGCCGTCAAGGACAAGGAAAGCGGCGAGGTCTCCCACGTCACCGAGACCATCTCGATGGACGAATGCAACCGCCCCTCGACCGATCTCGCGGGGCTGCAGAAGCTGAACCCGGTGCGCGGCGAGGGCAACTTCATCACCGCCGGCAACGCGAGCCAGCTTTCGGACGGCGCCGCCGCATTGGTGATGATGGACCGCAAGGAGGCCGAAAAGCTTGGCCTCGACATTCTCGGCGCGTTCCGCGGCTTTGCCGTCGCGGGCTGCGAGCCCGACGAGATGGGCATCGGCCCGGTCTTTGCCGTGCCGCGCCTGCTCGAGCGTCAGGGCCTCACCGTCGACGACATCGACCTGTGGGAGCTCAACGAGGCCTTCGCCTCCCAGGCACTCTACTGCCGCGACAAGCTCGGCATCGACAACGACAAGCTCAACGTCTCGGGCGGCTCGATCTCGATCGGGCATCCCTTTGGGATGACCGGCGCGCGGATGACCGGCCACCTGATGATCGAGGGCCGCCGTCGCGGCGCCAAGCTCGGCGTCGTCACCATGTGCATCGGCGGCGGGCAGGGTGCTGCCGGCCTGTTCGAGATCTACTGAGGGAGGCCCCGGAAATGGACCTGAACTTCACCGACGACCAGAAGGCCTTTCGCGCCGAAGTGCGCGGCTTTCTCGAAGCCAAGCTGCCCGAGCGCCTCTCCGAGAAGGGGCGTCTGGGCCAACGGCTAACCAAGGCCGATTACGAGGAGTGGCATGCCATCCTCAACGAGAAGGGCTGGCTTGCAGGCAACTGGCCCAAGGAACACGGCGGTGCGGGCTGGAACGCGGTCGAGCGGCACATCTTCGAGGAGGAGACCACCGCCGCGAACGCCCCGCGCATCGTGCCCTTCGGCCTCGCCATGCTCGGGCCGGTGCTGCAGAAGTTCGGCTCCGCCGAGCAGCAACAATACTGGTTGCCGCGCATCCTGAACGGTGACGACTGGTGGTGTCAGGGCTACTCCGAGCCGGGGGCGGGCTCCGACCTTGCCTCGGTCAAGACGACCGCCGAGCGCGACGGCGACCACTACGTGGTGAACGGGCAGAAGACCTGGACCACGCTGGGCCAATACGCGAACATGATCTTCTGCCTCGTGCGCACCTCGAAAGAGGGCAAGCCGCAGGAGGGGATCTCCTTCCTGCTCGTCGACATGGACGACCCGGGCATCACCGTACGCCCGATCGTTCTGATCGACGGAGAGCCGGAGGTGAACGAGGTCTTCTTCGACAACGTCCGCGTACCCGCCACGAACCTCGTGGGCGAGGAGAACAAGGGCTGGACCTACGCCAAGTACCTGCTGACGCATGAGCGCACCAACATCGCCGGTGTCGGCTTTGCCAATGCCGGTCTGGCGAACCTCAAGCGGATCGCGAAGCTGGAGCAGAGCCAAGGCCGCCCGCTGATCGAGGACCCGCTGTTTGCCGCGAAGATCGCCGAGGTCGAGATCGCGCTCATGGCGATGGCCACGACCAATTTGCGGGTGGTCTCGGCCGCCGCCGCCGGTCAGGCACCGGGGGCCGAAAGCTCGATGCTCAAGGTCAAGGGCACGGTGATCCGTCAGGAAATCAACGCCCTGACCAAAGCCGCCGTCGGTCCCTATGCCATGCCCTTCGTGTCGGAGGCGCTCGAGGCGGGCACCAATGAGGGGCCGGTGGGCCCGGCCTATGCGATGGCCGCGACGCCGCAATACCTGAACAACCGCAAGCTCTCGATCTACGGCGGATCGAACGAGGTGCAGAAGACGATCATCGCCAAGGCGATCCTGGAACTCTGAGGAGCGGGCCATGAACTTCCAACTGACCGAAGAACGGCAGATGCTGCAGGACGGGCTGCGCCGCTATCTCGCGGACGCCGTCACCCCCGAGGCGCTGAAAGCCGCCGAAGAGGGCGAGGGCTTCTCGCCCGAGATCTGGGCCGGGCTGTCCGAGATGGGCGTCGCGGGCGCGCTGTTCACCGAAGATCAGGGCGGCTTCGGCGGCATGGGCTTCGACCTGATGACCGTGTTCGAGGAATTGGGCCGCGCCGGCACATCCGAGCCGATGCTCGAAGTGCTTCTGGCGGGCGGGCTGATCGCCGAGCTGGGCGACGAGACGCAACAAGGCCTCGTCGAGCAGGCGGTCGAGGGCGCGGTGCAGCTTGCCCTCGCGCATGCCGAGCCGAACAGCCGTTATGACATCGAGCGGGTCGAGACCCGGGCCGAGCGCGCGGGCGACAACTGGACCCTCACGGGGCGCAAGTCCGTCGTCGTCAACGGCGCGCAGGCCGATCACATCGTCGTCTCTGCCCGCACCTCGGGCGAGGCGCGCGACCGCGACGGAATCAGCCTCTTCGTGCTGCCCAAGGGCACGGCGGGCGTCGAGATCCGCGACTACCCGCTGGCGCAGGGCGGCCACGCCGCCGAGCTGGTGCTCGAGGGGGTGACGCTACCCGAGAGCGCGCTTCTGGGGGCCGAAGGGCAGGCCATCGATGCGCTCGAGACCGCGCACGCCCGCGCCACCGCCGCTCTTTGCGCCGACGGTCTGGGGGCGATGGAGACCGCGCGCCGCCTCACCGGCGATTACCTCAAGACGCGCAAGCAGTTCGGCCAGCCGATCGGCAAGTTTCAGGCGCTACAGCACCGCATGGCCGAGCTGCTGATCGAGATCGAGCAGGCGCGCTCGGCCGTGATCAACCTGTGCGGCCATCTCGAGGCCGACCGCGCCACGCGCGAAATCCATGTCTCCGCGACCAAGCACCTCGTGGGCAGGGTCGCACGGCTGGTGGCCGAGGAAGCGATCCAGCTGCATGGCGGCATCGGCATGACCGAGGAATACGAGCTGGGCCGCTTCGCGCGCCGCCTGTCGATGCTCGACCACCGGTTCGGCGACAGCACCTTCCACTTGGGCCGCTTCGTCCGGCTCCGGGCCGCCTGAGATGACCGGGGAGGGGATCATCGAGGGTGAGACCGGGGCGCAGCGTCTTTTGGGCTACACGCTCGACGTGGGCCGGGGCGACGGGCGCGCGCGCTGCTACCTCACGGTGGGGCCCAAGCACACCAACCGGCACGACATGTTGCACGGCGGTATCGTCGCGACGATCCTCGACAACGCGATGGGCGCCACCGGCAGTTTGACGCGCGACCCTAGCGGGCGGCACCCGTTCCTGACGATCTCGCTCAACACCCAGTATCTCGCCCCCGCGCGGGAAGGCGAGGCGCTGGTGGCGGTGGGGCGGATCACCGGCGGCGGCCGCAAGCTCGTGTTCATCGAGGGCGAGCTGCGCGGTCCGGACGATCGCCTCATCGCCACGGCGACCGGCGTGTTCAAGCCGGTGGCGCAGACCCGGCGGGAGGAGACGACATGAGCCTAGCGCGGATCGACGATCACGGCGACCGGCTGGTGGTGTGGAACCTCAACGCCACGCGGCGCGGCGCGCTGACCCCGGAGTATTACGCGGCGCTGCACGAGGCCATCGTGAGCGCCGCCTACAACCCGCGCATCGTTGCGGTTATCCTCGCCTCCGAAGGCGGATTCTTCTGCGCGGGCGGCGATCTGTCGGTGCTGGCAACGCGGGCGGCGCAGACCGAGGCGCAGCGGCGCAACAACATCGACAAGCTGCACGATCTTGTGCGCGCCGTCACCGGCTGTCCCAAGCCGGTGATCGCCGCGGTCGAAGGCGGAGCGGCAGGGGCCGGGATGTCGCTGGCGCTGGCCTGCGATTTCACCGTGGCCTCCGACACCGCGCGCTTCACCGCCGCTTACGTCAAGGCCGGGCTGGTCCCGGACGCGGGCCTCACGCATTTTCTCACCGGCCTGCTGCCGCGCGCCATGGCCTCGCGGATGCTGCTTCTGGGCGAGCCTGTGGCGGCGGACCGCCTGCACGCGCTCGGCGCTTTGTCGGAACTTGCCCCCGAAGGTGGGGCCTTCGACGCGGCGATGGCGCTGGCCGACCGGCTGGCGCAGGGGCCGTCGGCGACCCAAGGCGAGATCAAGGCGCTGATCAACAGCGCGGCAAGCGGCGACCTCTTTGCCCAGCTCGACGCCGAGCGCGACGCGATGGCGCGGGCGCAAGGCTCGCCCGAGGCGGCCGAGGGCATCAACGCCTTTCTCGAAAAACGCGCGCCCGACTTTGCCAAGCTGAGGAGCGACGCATGACCGACCCGGCCTTCGACACCGCCGTCACCCGCGCCTACGGCACGCGGCTGCCCATCGTCGCGGGTGGCCTGATGTGGCTGTCGGATGCGGCCTATGTCTCGGCCTGCGCGCGGGCCGGGATCATCGGTTTTCTCACGGCAGCGAGCTTTCCCGAGCCGGAGGCGCTTCGTGCCGAGATCCGCAAGACGCGAAAGATGGCCAACGGTGGCGCTTTCGGCGTCAACGTCTCGATGCTGCCCAAGCTGGTGCCGGGCGAGCGCACCGAAGAGATTTTCGCGCTCATTGCCGATGAGGGCGTACGTTTTGTCGAGACCTCGGGGCGCAACCCCGAGCCTTGGCTGCCAATGCTCAAGGACGCGGGCATCACCGTGCTGCACAAGGTGCCCTCGGTGCGCTTTGCCGAGAAGGCGCAGTCGGTCGGCGTCGACATGGTGTCGATCGTCGGCGCCGAATGCGGCGGCCATCCCGGCCTCGACCTCGTGGGCAGTTTCGTCAACCTTGCGCTCGCGGAGCGTCGGCTGAAGATTCCGTTCCTGATCGGCGGCGGCGTCGGCCATGGCGGGCAGATCGTGGCGGCGCTCGCGGGCGGGGCCTCGGGCGTCGTCGTCGGCACGCGGTTCCTCGTGGCCGAGGAAATCACCGCGCATCCCGACTACAAACGCGCGCTTGCGGGGGCACGCGAAACCGACACGATGCTCAGCATGTCGAGCGTGCGCAACACGATCCGCACGCTGAAGAACGAGACCTCGCAGACCGTGGCGCGGCTTGAGGCCGAGAACCCCGAGATTGGGATCGAAGCGCTGCTGCCGCATGTCTCGGGCAAGATCGGACGCCGCGCCTACGAGACCGGCGACGTGTCGCGCGGCATGTTGTCGGCGGGGCAAGCGCTTGGGCTGACGGGCGATATCGCGCCGCTGGCCGAGATCGTCAGCGGGCTGGAGGACGAAGCGCTGGTGGCGCTGGCGCGGCTGCGCCCGGCGCATCAGCGGATTGAGGAGGGAATGGCGGTATGACAAGCGCGCAAACACGCGACACGCAGGGCGCCGAAGGGACGACACGGCGCATCCACGAGCTGATCGCGCGGCAGGCAAGCGCGCGCGCCGATGCGCCGGGGTTGATCGACGGCGACGGGCGCGTGCTGAGCCATGCCAAAAATCACGCCGCGATCGAGGAGATGGCCGGATTGCTGCGCGACCGGGGCGTCGCGGGCGGCGACCGGGTGTTGATCGTGGCCGAGAACTGCGCCGCGACGGCGCTTGCGATCTTCGCGGCCTCGAAGCTCGATGCCATCGCCGTGCCGGTCAACGCGCGGATGACCGGGCCGGAGCTTGCGCGCATCGTGGCCCATGCCGAGCCGCGTGCGATCCTGTTCACCTGCCATGTGTCGCCGGAGGCGCGCGCGCATGCCGAGGCGGCGGGCGCGGTCGAGGTCGAGACCGCAACGGCCACCATTGCCGTCGCCACTGGCCCCGCAGGCACGCCAGAGACCGTGGACGCCGGGCCGGAGCAGGTCGCGGTGATCCTTTACACAACCGGCACCACGGGCGACCCAAAGGGCGTGATGCTGACCCATGCCAACCTTCTGTTTGCGGGCGCGTCGAGCGCCAAGATGCGCGGCATGGTGCCCGAGGACCGGATCTACGGCGCCCTGCCGCTGACCCATGTCTTCGGCCTGGCCTCGATGCTGATGGCGGGGGCCTCCTGCGGCGCTTGCGTCCAGCTCGAGACCCGCTTTGCCCCCGACCGGCTGCTGGCCGCCCTCAAGGACGGAGCGACCGTGCTGCCTGCGGTGCCGCAGATGCACGCGCTCTTGATGAAGCACACCGCCTCGCTGGGCCTCGAACGGCTGGAGGGCGCGAAGCTGCGCTATGTTTCCTCCGGGGCGGCCCCGCTCGATCCGGCGTGGAAGCGCAAGGCCGAGGCGTTTTACGGCCTGCCGTTGCAGAACGGCTATGGCATGACCGAAAGCACGGCGGGCGTCAGCGGCACCCGCAACGCCATCGGCAACCCCGACATTTCGGTCGGCCCGGCGCTGCCCGGTCTCGAGATCCGCATAGACCCCGCTGCGAGCGACGCCGAAGGCGTGGGCGAAATCCACACGCGGGGACCCCATGTTATGAAGGGGTATTACCGCAACCCCGAGGCCACCGCGCAGGTGATCGACGCCGACGGCTGGCTCAGGACCGGCGATCTGGGACGGATCGACGCCGAAAGCCGCTTGCACGTGGTGGGCCGCTGCAAGGAGCTGATCATCCGCTCGGGCTTCAACGTCTATCCGCCCGAGGTCGAGGCGGCGTTGAACGACCACCCCTGCGTGGTGCAATCCGCCGTCATCGGCCGCACGCGCGGTGGCAACGAAGAGGTGCTCGCCTTCGTGCAATGCACCGACCCGGCACCGGAGCCTGCGATGCTGAAAGCCCATGTCTCGGAGCGGCTTTCGAGCTACAAGCGGCCATCGAAGATTTTGATCGTGGACCGGCTGCCCGCTGCGGCAACCGGCAAGATCCTGAAACACAAGCTGCTGGGCACATTCGCCGATCGCCTGGCCGCACTCGACGCGGAGGAGAAATGATATGCCCAAGGATACCCAAGGCCACGGCCCCGAACTCGGCCAGTTCGACTGGAGCGATCCGTTCCTGATCGAGGCCCAGCTCGACGAGGACGAGCGGATGCTGCGCGACGCCGCGCGCGCCTTTGCCGAAGACAAGCTCGCGCCGCGCGTGACCGAAGCCTACCGCGAGGAGACGGCCGATCCGTCGATCTTCCGCGAGATGGGCGCAGCGGGCCTCTTGGGCGTCACGGTCGAGGAGGAACTGGGCGGCCTCGGCGCGTCCTACGTCACCTATGGTCTCATCGCCCGTGAGGTGGAGCGCGTCGATTCAGGTTACCGTTCGATGATGTCGGTGCAGTCGAGCCTCGTGATCTACCCGATCGACGCCTACGGCTCGGAAGAGCAGCGCCGCAAATACCTGCCGGGCCTGTGCTCGGGCGAACTCATCGGCTGCTTTGGTCTGACCGAGCCTGACGCGGGCTCCGACCCCGCTGGCATGAAGACCGTGGCCAAGAAGACCGACACCGGCTACCGGCTGTCGGGTTCCAAGATGTGGATCTCGAACGCGCCCTTCGCCGATGTCTTCGTGGTCTGGGCCAAGTCCGAGGCGCATGACGGCAAGATCCGCGGCTTCATCCTCGAAAAGGGCATGAGCGGTCTTTCGGCGCCCAAGATCGGCGGCAAGCTGAGCTTGCGGGCCTCGACCACAGGCGAGATCGTCATGGACGGGGTGGAAGTGGGCGAAGACGCGCTTTTGCCGAACGTGCAGGGCCTTAAGGGCCCCTTCGGCTGCCTCAACCGCGCGCGCTACGGCATCAGCTGGGGCGCGATGGGCGCGGCCGAGGCTTGCTGGCACGCGGCACGCCAATACGGGCTAGATCGCAAGCAATTCAACAAGCCGCTGGCGCAGACCCAGCTGTTCCAGAAGAAGCTGGCCGACATGCAGACCGAGATCGCGCTCGGCCTTCAAGGCTCGCTGCGGCTGGGCCGGATGATGGACGAAGGCCGTGCCTCGCCCGAGCTGGTCTCCCTGATGAAGCGCAACAACTGCGGCAAGGCGCTCGAGATCGCGCGCCACGCCCGCGACATGCATGGCGGCAACGGCATCTCCGAGGAATTCCCGGTGATGCGCCACATGATCAACCTGGAAACCGTGAACACCTACGAAGGCACGCATGACGTTCATGCGCTGATCCTGGGCCGCGCCCAGACCGGCCTTCAGGCGTTCTTCTGAGACAGGAGAGAAGAATGAAAATCATTGTCCCCGTGAAGCGGGTGATCGACTACAACGTGAAGGTGCGTGTGAAGTCGGACGGCTCGGGCGTCGATCTGGCGAACGTGAAGATGTCGATGAACCCGTTCGACGAGATCGCGGTCGAGGAGGCGATCCGGCTGAAGGAGGCGGGCACCGCCTCGGAGATCGTCGCCGTCTCGATCGGCGTGAAGCAGGCGCAGGAGACCCTGCGCACGGCGCTGGCGATGGGCGCGGACCGGGCGATCCTCGTGGTCGCCGCCGAGGCCCCCGATCAGGACATCGAGCCGCTGGCGGTGGCCAAGATCCTCGCGCGTATCGTCGAGGAGGAGCAGCCCGGCCTCGTGCTCTGCGGCAAGCAGGCGATCGACAACGACATGAACGCCACCGGGCAGATGCTCTCGGCGCTCTTGGGCTGGTCCCAGGCGACCTTCGCCTCCGAGGTGAAGATCGACGGTGAGCACGCGCAGGTCACCCGCGAGGTCGACGGCGGCTTGCAGACCATCTCGGTCAAGCTGCCGGCGATCGTGAGCGTGGACCTGCGGCTCAACGAGCCGCGCTATGCCTCGCTGCCCAACATCATGAAGGCCAAGAAGAAGCCCTTGGACGAGAAGACCCCGGCCGATTACGGCGTCGACGTGAGCCCGCGGCTCGAGGTGGTGAAGACCGCCGAGCCGCCGGAGCGCAAGGCGGGGATGATGGTCGGCTCGGTCGATGATCTGGTCGAGAAACTCAAAGATCTGGGGGTGGTGTGATGAGCGTGTTGCTTCTGGCCGAGGTCACCGACGGCGAGCTGAACCATGACGCCACCGCCCGCGCCGTCGCCGCCACGGCGCCGCTTGGCGATGTGACGCTCTTGTGCGTCGGGGCGAAGGCCAAGGACGCGGCGCAGGCGGCCGCGAAGATCGCGGGCGTGGCAAAGGTGCTCTGCGCCGAGGACGCGCTCTACTCCCACCGCCTGGCCGAGCCGGTGGCGGCGCTGGTCGCAAGCCTCGCCGAGGGGCACGAGCATATCGCAGCCCCCGCGACGACGGACGCCAAGAACATCATGCCGCGCGTCGCCGCCCTGCTCGACGTGATGATCATCCCCGACGTGATCGCGATCCACGAAGACGGCAGCTTCGACCGCCCGGTCTATGCCGGCAACGCGGTGCAGACGGTGAAGTCGCGCGATGCCACCCGCGTCTTCACCATCCGCACCACCGGCTTCGAGCCCGCGGGCGAGGGCGGCTCGGCTTCGGTCGAGGACGTCGCCGCCGCCGCCGATCCGGGCCTGTCGACTTGGGTCGAGGACAAGCTCGCCGAGAGCGACCGGCCCGAGCTGACCTCCGCGGGCATCGTGGTCTCGGGCGGGCGCGGCGTCGGCTCGGAGGAGAACTTCGCGCTGATCGAGAAGCTCGCCGACAAGCTCGGCGCGGCAGTAGGCGCGAGCCGCGCCGCGGTCGACTCGGGCTATGCGCCGAACGACTGGCAGGTCGGCCAGACCGGCAAGGTGGTCGCACCCGCGCTTTACATCGCGGTCGGCATCTCGGGCGCGATCCAGCACCTCGCGGGGATGAAGGACAGCAAGGTCATCGTGGCGATCAACAAGGACGAGGAGGCGCCGATCTTCCAGGTCGCCGACTACGGCCTCGTCGCGGATCTCTTCACCGCGCTGCCCGAGCTGACCGAAAAGCTCTGATCCGGACGGCCCGGCGCGGGACATCCCCCGCCGGGCCGCATGCTGGCCACTTTGCTCGACAAATACTCATCTTTCAGGCCGCTTCGGCTTGCTCCGGTTCCGCCTGTCGCATGCCGGGCGCTGAAAGCCGCATCCGCCCCCTGATCCAGCCCGACAGAGTGTCGATCCCAAGTGTCAGCAGCGCCGAGACCACGAGCAGCAGCACGGCGCGATCCGTGCGCAGCTCCTGCACGGCGGCGTCGACGTAAAAGCCCAGCGTGGCGATGCCCAAAAGCCCGAGGATCGCGCTGTCGCGCACGATGATCTCCCAGCGATAGAGGCACAGCGCGAAGAAGTTGCCCGAAAGGCGCGGCAGCAGTTCCCACGCCGCCAGCCGCAGCCCGTGGGGCGCGTCGGGTCTGAGCCGGCTCACAAGCGCGTCGCCCTGCCGCCCCATCAGATGCGCGATGATGGCACCGTTGTGCAGGCCAAGCGCCAGAATGGCAGGAAGCTTCGACGGCCCCGTCACCTGCAGGATCAAAAAAGCCAGCATGTAGTCGGGAATCGAGCGCGACAGCACCAGCGCCAGATGCCCCAAGAGCGCGCCCGCGCGTCCCGTCACACGGCGCACGATCAGCGGAAAGCCGGTGACGGCGACAGCGGCGGCCAGCGCCAGTGCCAACTGCGACAAGATCAGCGTGGCGATCACACCGGGCAGCGCCTGCTCGCCCAGGAGCTTGCCAAGCCACGGCCAGAGCCCGGCCCAGTCGCCCGACCGGATCGGCGCGGGCACCGCGTCGCCAAGGAACCGCCAGAGCGCGCCGTCGCCCATCGGCGGAGCGGGGTGGCGCGACAGCAGCCAGACGGAGGCCCCGAGCCACAAGGGCGCCAGCCGCAGCCGCATCCAGTAGCGGATCGGCAGGATCAGAGCGAGGTAAACCCCGAGGGTGGCCGCCGCCGCGCCGTAGTTGGCCTGACGAAAATCGGTTTCGAGCAGGTAGCCCAGTGTCGGCAGCCCGACGAAACCCAACACCGCCGAGGAGCGCAGCCCGCATTCGAGGCGATAGAGCGTGTAGGCCCCAAGCTCGGGCAGGGCCAGCGGCAGGCGGCTCCACAAGAGGCGCGACAGCGCTGGGGTGCGGCGCGGCAGGGCGCGGCCCGCTGCCGGGTCGGCCTCGGCGAGGTATTCGGCAAAGACCTTGGCGAAGATGCCCGCGTAAGGCAGGGCGATGGCAAGCACGCCGGTCAGCGGCCCGAGGCCGGTGATGCTCAAGAGCAAAAGCGCCCAGAACAGTTCGTGCACCGAGCGCACGAGGATGCACAGCGCCCGGATCGGGCGCAGCCGGTAACCGAAGCTTAGCGCGAAGCCCGCCAGAGCACCGGCAAAGACGCCGCAGACCGCGAACGCGACCGTGAGAGCGGCGGCATAGGCGAGGGCGGCGGGATCGCCGATCTCGGGTGAAAGCAGCCCCGCGCCGATACGGCGCAGGGTCAGCCACGGGTCGGGGCGCGCGAGGTCGAGGTCGGCAAAGAGCAGCGCCGCGAGCGTGACCAACCCGAAGCCCGCGAGCACGCGGGAGGCCCGGAGGCGGCGCGGTGCGGCCATTTCAGCCCTCGTAGAGCGCATGAAGCTCGGGCAGGGACAGCCCCCGGGTGGGGCGGTCGAGCACGATGCGGCTTTCGCGGATGCCGATGACCCGGGTGCCGATCGCCAGCGCCCGCGCCGGGTCGTGCAGCGCCAGAACCATGGTCTCGAACCGTTCGGCCAGAGCGTCGAGCAGGTCGCCCGACTGGCGCGGATCGACGGCCGAGACAGGTTCGTCCGCGATCAGCGCATCGCCGCCACGTGTGAGGGCGCGCGCGAGAGCGGCGCGCTGCTTCTGCCCGCCTGAGAGCGAGCCGATGCGTCGCCGCTCGAAGCCGGCCAGCCCGACACGGGCGATGGCAGGGGCCGCGCGGGCGCGCTCGCCCCCCGGCGGGCGCAGCAGCACGCGCAGCCCGTAGGCGGCGGAGTGATCGTCGAGCAGCCCCATCCAGACGTTGTGGAACACCGACAGCTGCGGCACCAGCCCGGGGTCCTGCGGCACCAGAGCCAAGCGCGGCGCGGGGCGCTGCGCCTCGAGCTTGAGCCGGACCGCGTTCAGCAGGGTGCTCTTGCCAGAGCCGCTGCGCCCCAAAAGCACCAGCCGCTCGCCGCGCGACAGCGACAGCGAGACACGGTCGAGCACGGTCGTGCCGTCCCACGACAGCGTCTCGCCCTCAAAGCGCAGGAGCGGCGCATCCGGCATCAGTCGATCAGGTCGAGCTCTTGTGCCGTATTCTCGATCGGGGCGTAGAGCGCGTCGCTCGCCTCGATGAAGGCCGAGCGCGGGAAGCTCGCAAGGATCTCCGCGTCGTCGAGCGCGATCAGCGCCGCCTGCACCTTGTCGGCGAAACCTTCGCCCCAGCGCGCGTCGACGTCGCCGCGAATGGTCCAGTTGTAATCGGGATAGGGCGGCGTGCGCCAGATCACGGTGGCGGTGTCGATCTCGGGCGCGCCTTCGGTCACGGCCTGCTCAAAGACGCTGTAGTTCAGCGCGCCCAAATCATAGGCCCCCGAGGCCACGAGGCGCAGCGTCTGCCCGTGGTCGCCCGAGAATCCGACGTCGGAAAACAGATCCTGCGGCGCCTGACCGGTGATCTCGCGCAAGTGATACTCGGGCATCAAGCGACCCGAGGTCGAGCCCTGTGCGCCGAAGGTGAAGCTCAGCCCCGCCAGCCCTTCGGGAAAGCTGCCATCCTCGGCTTCGGTCAGGCCGGTGTCGATGTTGGCGATGAAATAGGTGACGAAGGCCTCGTCCTCGGCCCCTTGGGCGATAACGCGGCTTCCGGGCACCATCCGGCGGGCCTGCACGCCCGACAGACCGCCGAACCAGGCGAGCTGGATCTGGTCGTTGCGGAACGCGGTGACCGAGGCGGCGTAATCCTTGACCGGTACATAGGCCACCGGCACGCCCAAGGTCTCTTCGAGGTACTCCGCGACCTTGCCAAACCGCTCCTGCAGGCGGGTCTCGTCGTCGTCGGGGATGGCCGAGAAGTAGAGCGTGGCCGGGTCCTGCGCGGCGGCGGGCAGGGCCGCGAAGAGCAGGGCGGCGAGCGGCAGGGCGCGGCGGCTGAGACGAATGGGCATGGATCTGGCTCCGGGTCAGGTGTCGAGGCCCTTCTAGGCCTTGGTGCGCGCATGGCAAGCGGTGAGGCGGGACCCGGGGCGCAAGAGCGCATGCAAAGCGTCGTCAGGCGCATGGGCTGGCACGTCCTGCCTGCAAACCGTGCATGAAAAAGGCCCGCCCGCTCTATGCGGACGGGCCGGGCAAGGCATCGCGTGGGCGATCAGGCGTCGACGAGCGCCAGAAGCTTCTTGGCCGCCTCTTCGGACGAGGCCGGATTCTGACCGGTCACGAGCGTGCCGTCGACCAGCACATAGGGGGCCCAGTCATCGCCCTTGGAGTAATCCGCGCCGTGGCCCTTGAGCATGTCCTCAAGCAGGAACGGCACGACGTCGGTGAGACCCACGCCCTCTTCCTCGCCATTGGTGAAACCAGTCACCTTGCGCCCCTTGACCAGCGGCTCTCCGGCTTCGGTCTGGGTGTGCAGGAAGATGGCCGGGGCGTGACAGACGGCCCCCAGCGGGCGATCGTTGTTCACGAAGGCCTCGATGATGCGGCGGCTGTCGGCATTCTCGGCGAGATCCCACATCGGGCCGTGGCCGCCCGGATAGAAGACGGCGTCGTATTGGTTGGGATAGATCTCGTCGAGGCGCTCGGTCGAGGCAAGCTGGTCCTGCGCCTCCTTGTCTTCCTTGAAGCGATGCGTCGCTTCGGTCTGAAAGTCGGGCTCGTCGCTCTTGGGGTCGAGCGGCGGCTGGCCGCCCTGCGGCGAGGCCAGCGTGATCTCGGCGCCTGCATCCTTGAAGACGTAGTAGGGGGCCGCGAACTCTTCGAGCCAGAAGCCGGTTTTCTCGCCGGTATCGCCGAGGCGGTCATGCGAGGTGAGGATCATCAGGATCTTGGTCATGTAGTCTTTCCTTTGAATTCTGGGCGCGGTGCCGTTCAGGCGACGCGGATCACGCGCTTGCCGAAGGCTTCGCCACGCAGCAGGCCAACGAAAGCCTCGGGCGCCTGTTCCAGACCTTCGATCATCTCTTCGCGGTAGGTGATCTTGCCTTCCGAGACCCAGCCGCCCATTTCGGCGGCGAATTCGGGGTAGAGGTGACCGAAATCGTCAAAGATGATGAAGCCGCGCATGGTGATCCGCTTGCGCAGCATCTGCCCCATGAGCCAGTTCATCCGATCCGGTCCCTCGGGCAGTGACGTTGCGTTGTATTGCGAGATCAGGCCGCACAGCGGGATGCGCGCGCCGGTGTTGAGCTGCGGCAGAACCGCGTCGAACACCGCGCCGCCGACGTTCTCCCAATAGACGTCGATGCCGTTCGGCGTCTCGCGTGCGAGGTCCTCGGCAAAGCTTTCGGCCTTGTAATCGACGCAGGCTTCAAAGCCCAAGGTCTCGACCGCGTGGCGGCACTTTTCGGGGCCGCCCGCGATGCCCACGGCGCGCAGGCCGTGGATCTTGGCGATCTGGCCCACGGTCGCGCCCACCGGGCCGGTCGCGCCGCCGACCACCAGCGTCTCGCCGGCCTTCGGCTTGCCGATCTCGCGCAGGCCCGCCCATGCGGTAAAGCCCGGCATGCCCAGCACGCCCAGCGCCCATGAGGGGTTCGGCATATTCGCGGGCAGCTTGTTGAGACCGGTGCCGTCTGACAGGGCATAATCCTGCCAGCCCGAGAAGCTCACCACCCGGTCGCCTGTCGCGAAGTTCGGGTTGTTGGACTTGACGACACGCGCCACCGTGCCGCCGACCATCGGCTGGCCGATTTCCACGGGGGCGGCGTAGGAGGGCGCGTCGCTCATCCGGCCGCGCATGTAGGGGTCGAGCGAGAGAAACTCGGTCGCCAGAAGCACTTCGCCGTCCTTGGGCGTGGGCACATCGGCGGTCTCGAGCCGCAGCGTGTTCTCGTTGGGCTCGCCCTTGGGGCGTTCGGCGAGAACCCAGCGGCGGTTGGTGTCGGGAGATTGGGTCATGAGGTCGGTCCTTGTTGGTCGACGAGCGCGGCCGTGGCGGCCAAGGCGCTGTCATAAGGGGCGATGTCGCGCGAAAGCGCGCCCATCAGGCTGGCACCCAGCCAGATCTGGTAGAGCGTGGTGGCGAGGGCCTCGGCGTCCGTCTTTGGCGGGATCGAGCCATCGTCCACGCCTTCACGGATCACTTGCGCAAGACGGGCCACGATGGCCGAAACGCCACGCGCCAGCACCTCGCGCATGCCGGGCGACAGATCCGCCACCTCGGCCGAGAGCTTCACCACAAGGCAGCGCGCTTCATAGGCGTCGCCTGTCTGGTTCGTTCGCCAGCGGCCGAAATAGGTCATCAGCCGGTCCCGCCCGGAAAGCTCCGGGGCGGCCAATGTCGTGGTCAGGTCCGCGGCATAGCTCTCGACAAAGCTGTCAAGCAGCGCGCAGCCGAAGACCTCCTTCGATTTGAAGAAATGGTAGAAGCTGCCCTTGGGCACACCGGCCTGCGTCAAAAGCTCGGAGAGCCCGACGCCGGTGTATCCATGCTGCGCCACGAGGGCGCGTCCGGTGGCAAGAATATGCTGTCGCGTATCGGTCATGATCAGGCAGATGGGGTCTAATAGACCGGTCGTCTAGCGCCTCGGTCGAAGGGGATGGATTGACTTGGCGTCAGGGCGGGGCGGCGTGACGCCACCCCGCCGGGACGATCATTGTTCGGCGAAGCGGCCCTTGCGCGCCAGCACCTCGATTTCATAGCCGTCGGGGTCGGCCACGAAGAAGAACCGCGCGATGGTCTGGCCATCGGGTGCGAAGTCTTTGATGTCGCGCGGCGCGTGACCGGCTTCGACGAGGCGCTGGTGCAGCGGCTCCAGATCGTCCTCCAGAAACGCGAGATGCCCGTAGCCCGTGCCGAGATCATAGGCGGTGTCGCCATTGTTGACGGTCAGCTCCAGCTCGAAGCCGCTCTCGGCGTTGCTGAGATAGATCAGCGAAAAGGCGTCGAAGTCGAGCCGCTCGGCGATCTCGAGCCCGAACAGCTCGTAGAACGCGAGCGAGCGGGCCTCGTCTCGGACGCGGATCATGGAGTGGATCATCTTGGGCATGAGGTGGTCCTTGTCATGGGGTGGGTTGTTCGCCGAATGCCGCAACGGGGCCGTCGGGTCCATAGTTGAGAGATGGAACGAAATGGGCGGTTTCGTTCGCTATGGCGCATTGTCCCTTGTGCGGCTCGTATCGACAGCAACTTGGCGGCGGTCTAGGTCTTGGCGTTCCCTGCGAGAGGCGACCCCATGACCGACATTCCCGCCTCTGGCCGTTGGCGCGCGCTGGCGCTGATCTGCGCAGGCGTGGTCTGCGCGATGACGAGCTGGTTTTCCGCTACGGCAATTCTTCCCGATCTGGTCCGCGACTGGTCCCTGAGCCCGAGCGCGCAGGCCTGGCTCACCAACGCCGTGCAACTCGGGTTCGTCGCGGGCGCAGTGGGGGCGAGCCTCGTCAACCTTCCCGACATCGTGGCGCTGCCGCGCCTCATGGCGATTTCGGCGCTGGTGGCGGCACTGGCCAACGCGGTGCTGCTTCTGGAGCCGGGGGCCGGGGTGGCGATCGCGGCGCGGGCGCTGACCGGGGCGGCGCTTGCCGGGGTCTACCCGCCCGCGATCAAGCTGATGGCGACGTGGTTCACACGCGGGCGGGGGCTGGCGCTGGGCTTTCTGATCGGCGCGCTGACGCTCGGCTCCTCGATGCCGCATCTGCTGCGTGCGCTAACCGAGGGGCTCGATTGGCGCGCGGTGGTGATCGGCACCACGGCGGCCACCGGCGTCGCGGCGCTGATCTTCGGGCAGGGTCTTGCAGAGGGGCCGCATGGCTTTGGCCGCGCCACCTTCGATCCGCGCCAGAGCCTCGCCGCGCTGCGCAATCGCGGCGTGATGCTCGCGAACTTGGGCTACTTCGGCCACATGTGGGAGCTTTACGCCATGTGGGCGTGGTTCCTTGCCTTCGCCACGGCGGCAGAGGCGAAAATAATCCCCTTTCCAACGGGTTCCGCGTCGATGCTCACCTTCGTTGTCGTGGCCTCGGGGGCGTTGGGATGCGTGCTCGCGGGGGCGTTGTCGGACCGGATTGGCCGCTGTGCGACCACGGCGCTGATGATGGGACTGTCGGGGGCCTCGGCGCTCGCCATCGGCTTTGCCTTCGACGGGCCGGGCTGGCTTCTGGCGCTGGTGGCGTTGGTCTGGGGGATCACGGTGGTCGCCGACAGCGCCCAGTTCTCGGCCGCCGTGACGGAACTGGCCGAGCCGCGCTTTGTCGGCACGGCGGTGACGCTGCAGCTTGGCATCGGCTTCGCGCTGACGGTGGTGGCGATCCAGATCATGCCGCTGGTGGCGGGGGCCATGGGCGGGTGGCGCTGGGCGTTCTTGGTGCTGGTCCCCGGCCCGGTGATCGGGGCCGGGGCCATGCTGTTGCTGCGCCGCCTGCCAGAGGCGGCGCAGCTTGCGGGCGGGCGGCGCTAGGCCGCCCCAGACCCGTCAGTAGAGCTTTTCGTCGGTGCCGCCCTGGCGCACCCAGGTGCCAAGTCCGATCTCGCCCAGCACCTTGAGGAAGGGCTTGGGGTCCAGCTCCTCGACATTGGCCATCCGGGCCACGTCCCATTCGCCGGTGGCGATCAGCATCGCGGCGGCCACGGGGGGCACGCCCGCGGTGTAGGAGATGCCCTGGCTGCCTACCTCGGCATAGGCCTCGGCGTGGTCGGCGACGTTGTAGACCAGCACCTCGACCTCCTGGCCATCCTTGGTGCCTTTGACGAAGTCACCGATGCAGGTCTTGCCGGTGTAATCGGGCGCGAGGCTGGAGGGATCGGGCAGGCAGGCCTTCACCACCTTGAGCGGCACGACTTCCTGACCCTCGGCCAGCTTGACCGGCTGCTCGGACAGAAGTCCGATGTTCTTCAGCACGGTGAAGACGTTGATGTAATGCTCGCCAAAGCCCATCCAGAACCGCACATCGGCCTGCGGGTAGTTGGCCGAAAGCGAATGCACCTCGTCATGGCCGGACATGTAGGCGCGTTGGGTGCCGACGACCGGCAGGTCCCAGTCGCGGCCCACCTCGAACATCTCGTTCTCCTGCCACGCGCCATCCTGCCACGAATAGACCGTCCCGGTGAACTCGCGGAAGTTGATCTCGGGGTCGAAGTTGGTCGCGAAGTAGCGCCCGTGGGAGCCAGCGTTGATGTCGACGATGTCGATGGACTTCACCTCGTCCATGTACTCGTCGATGGCAAACCGCGCATAGGCGTTGACCACGCCCGGATCGAAGCCCGCGCCGAGGATCGCCGTCACGCCCTTTTCGGCGCAGCGGTCGCGGCGCTTCCATTCATAGTTGCCGTACCACGGCGGCGTTTCGCAGATCTTTTCGGGCTCTTCGTGGATCGCGGTGTCGATATAGGCCACACCGGTTTCGATGCAGGCTTCGAGTACATGCATGTTCACGAAGGCCGACGCCACGTTGATGACGATCTGGACGCCGGTCTTCTCGATCAGCGCGGCGACCGCACGGCTGTCGGTGGCGTCCACGGCATGGGCCGCGAGGGCAGCGTCGGTCTTGAGGCTCCCCTTGTCCCGGACGGAGGCAATGATCGCCTCGCATTTCGCCTGCGTGCGCGAGGCGATGTGGATGTCTCCGAGCAGGTCGGCGTTCTGCGCACACTTATGCGCCACGACCTGTGCGACGCCGCCGGCGCCGATGATGAGGACGTTCTTCTTCAAGACCCTCGAGCCTCCTTTCGTGTGTTGCCGCGCCTCAGGACAGGGCGGCTTCGAAGTCACCATAGCCGAATTCGCGCACGGTTCTAACCGTGCCGTCGAGTTCGCGTACCGCGATGGCGGGCATGCGCACGCCATTGAACCAGTTTTTCTTGACCATCGTGTAGCCCGCCGCATCGCGGATCGACACGCGGTCGCCGGGTTTCAAGGGCTGTTCGAACCGGAATTCGCCAAAGATATCCCCCGCAAGGCAGGAGTTGCCGCAGACCATCCACTCGTGATCGCCAGCGTTGGGCGCGACTTTCGCGCTTTCGCGGTAGATCAGCAGGTCGAGCATATGCGCCTCGATCGAGCTGTCGACGATGGCGAGGTTCTTGCCGTTGTCGAGCGTGTCGAGCACGGTCAGCTCCAGCGTGGTGGAGTTGGTGATCGCGGCCTCGCCCGGCTCCAGATAGACCTGCACGCCGTGATCTTGCGAGAACCGCTTGAGCCGCTCGGCCAGCTTTTCGAGCGGGTAGCCCGCGCCGGTGAAGTGAATGCCGCCACCGAGGCTGATCCACTCCATGCGGGAGATCAGATGGCCGAAGCGGCCTTCGATCTCGCCCAGCATCGCGTCGAAGCGATCGAAGTCGCGGTTCTCGCAGTTGTTGTGGAACATGAAGCCCGACACCCGGTCGCAGACCGTCTCGATCCGCGCGGGATCGTGCTCGCCCAGCCGCGAGAAGGGGCGCGCCGGATCGGCGATGTCGAACGACGACGAGCTGATGCCAGGGTTCACCCGCAGCCCGCGCACGTGATCGCGGGCGGCCTCGCCGAAGCGCTCCAGCTGGCCAATGGTGTTGAAGATGATCTTGTCGGAGTTGGCCAGCACCTCGGCCATGTCGGCCTCGTCCCATGCCACCGAATAGGCATGGGTTTCACCGGGAAAATGGTTGCGCCCGAGCTTCACCTCGAAGGGCGAGGACGAGGTGGTGCCGTCCATGTATTCGCTCATCAGCTCGAACACCGACCACGAGGCGAAACATTTGAGCGCCAGCAGCGACTTGGCCCCCGACAGTTCGCGCAGACGGGCGATCTTTTCGAGGTTGGGCAGCAGCGCCTGCTTGTCGATGAGATAGTAGGGGGTTCGCAGCGTCATCGGGGCTCCCTCGCGTGTCGGGCCACGGGCGGGTGGCGCGAGGGGCATATAGACATGCGCCGCGACAGGCTCAACAGTCGCCTGCGCCTCAGTCGTCGCGACCCCAGCGCAGCAGCACCATTTCGTCGGTGTCGGCCGCCTCGCGGGCGGCGCGTGCCTGGGTGGCGCGCAGTTTGGCGCGGGCGGCGACGGTGGCCACGGTCTTCATCTCGCGAAAACTCTCGCGCATCGCATCCTCGAGCGCGGTCGCCTGCGGCTCGAGATCGGCGCGTGCCCGGTCGAGCGCGCCGATCTGGGCGCGGGCGTCGCGGATATAGGCCCCGACATAGGGGGCGGATTCGATCGACACGATGCGCCCGTCGCGGGCCAGCGCCTCTGCCGTCTCGGCGCTGCGCCGCTCCAGATCGGTCATCTTGTCACGCAGGGCGTTCAACTCGACCGCGCGGGCCTCGATCTCGACCCGGTGTAGCCGTTCGATCAGACCCAGCGCCCGGTCGCGTCTATTTGCCATCGCGCGCGGCCTCCAACGCCACGAGGGCGGCGCGCATCCGCGCCAATATCTCGGGCGGAAACGCGTTGAGATGCTCGGGCGGCAGCAGCGCATAGGGCTGCTGGGCGGCGCCGGCCGGGGGGGCTGCGGCCTCCGCCTCCTTCTCCACGGGTTCGGCCGATCCCGCGGCAAAGGCGGGACCGGCCAGACACAGCGCGAGGAGGGTGGCGCGGATCATGCCGCCGGAAGCTCCTTCTGCGCGGCCTCGACCTTGAAGAAGTCGGGCTGCTTGGAGGTGGGGATGTTGCCGCGGCCGATCTCGACGCAGATGTTCGGCGGATGGTTGGCGACCATGGCGACGAAGATATCGCGGATGATCATGTAGAAGGCCCCGTCCTCGTCCTCGATCTGCTTGAGACGGCCCGAGATAGGCTGGACCATGCAATAGGCGAGGAACACGCCGAGGAAGGTGCCGACCAGCGCGCCGCCGATCATCTTGCCCAGAACTTCGGGCGGCTGATCGATCGAGGACATGGTCTTGATCACGCCGAGCACGGCGGCGACGATGCCGATCGCAGGCAGGCCGTCGGCCATGGTCTGGATCGCGCCGGCAGCACCCAGCGCCTCGTGATGATGCTTCTTGATCTTGCGGTTGATCACGTCCTCGGTCTGGTACTTGTCGTCGAACTGCATCGCCAGCATCCGAAAGCTGTCGGTGATCAGCTCGGTGGCGAAGTGGTCCTTGAGGATCGTGGGATAGCGCTGGAAGATCGAACTGTCCTTGGGCGTCTCGATATGTTCATCGAGGGCCAGGATGCCCTTTTGTTTGTAGAGCCTGGCCAGCTCATACATCAGGTTGAGGAGTGCCTCGTAATCCGAGGCCTTCCACTTGGGCCCTTTCAGAACCTTGCCGATCCCCTTGAGCGCGCTCTTGATCACCGTCATCGAGTTGGCGATCACGAAGGCCCCCAGCGCCGCACCGCCGATCATCATGCCCTCGAAGGGCAGGGCGTGCAGGACGATTCCCATGCTTCCCCCCGACAGCATGAAGCCGCCAAAGACGAGGCCGAAGACCATGACAAGTCCGAGGATTAGGGTCATCGCAGCTCTCCGAAAACCTTGCTTCCGCGACACAGCATCGCGTCTTTCCGCCTAAATCGGATAAGGATAATTGACACCAATTCAAGCATAAACAAGGATAGTTCCTAAGTTTGCCGCAGTGGTGTTTGAAATGAGCAGCGTCGAAACCCTCGCCTATTTCCTCGAAGAGGACAGCCTGCGCGGTGTCATGCGTGACTGGCCCGAGGCCATGCAGCTGATGGTCCGGCTCGATGGGGCGGGGCGCTGCGAGCTTTTGGTGCATCATCGCGACGAGGCGGGTCGCGTTCTCGACACTCTGCGTGAGGGGCTGGGCGACGAAGCCGACACCTTGGCGGTGGTGCCGCAGGTCGAAGGCTTCGCCACCCGCCGCGTGCGCTTTTCCGAAGAGCAACAGCTTCTGGCGCTCGCCGCCTCGACCGACGGGCTGAGCGAGAGCGCGCAGGACTACGCCATCAACTACCGCTTCGCCTGCGAGGAAGGCCTCGACCCAGAGGCGGTGATCGGGCAGCGTGCCCGGCCCTTCGCGGACGAGCCTGAAAGCGATCTGCCGCAGGTCAGCGAGCGGCGCGCGGCCCGGCGCGCGGCTCCTGCGCCAGAGCCGCGGCTGTTTCCCGAAGGCTTCGAGGCCGCAAACGACCCCGCGCGGCGCGAATGCACCCTCGTGTCGGCCCAGCTCTACGGGCAGGGCGCCCGGGTTCGCCTGACGCTCGAGCCGGACACGGCGCAGGGCAACGAGATGCCGGTGACCGTCGGCAATGTCGGCCACAGCGCGGATTTCGGCTGTTTCGTGCTGCCGCGCGGCGCGCTGGCAGAGTGGCAATCGGGGGCGGCCTTGGTCATCGACATGCCTCAAGAACAGTTCCCCGAGGCCTGGGCCGCGCGGTTCCGCAAGCAGACCCACCACGCGCAGGTCTCGATCACCGCGACCGGGATCTTCGTGCGCCCGATGCTGCCCGAGACGGCGGCCCCGCCAGAGGCACCGATGGTCGAGGTCGAAGAGGGCTGGAGCCTGAGACGCCCGCTGCGCGCCGCCCTTCTGGTGGCTGGCATGGTTCTGGTCGGTGGATCGCTGGCGATCGGCTGGAGCCCGTTTGCCGTCGCCGAGAACGGGGCCGGGCCGTTGATCCCCGCGCGGACCGGGCTTGCCGCGCTGGGCGGTGTCGAGGCGCTGCGGTGAGCGTGGAGGCGGGCCCAGTGCCCGAACCACGACGCCCTGCCGTGCCGATCGAAACCAGCGTGACGCCCGATTACATCATCTGCCTCGAGACCGGCCGCAAGCTGGTGTTGATGCGCCGTCACCTGCGCGAGATCCTGCATCTGACGCCCGAGCAATACCGCGCCCGCTGGAACCTGCCGCCCGAATATCCAATGGCCGCGCCGAACTATGTGCTCAAGCGAGCCGGTTTCTGCACATGAGCCGCGCTTTCCAAAGGATTGGTTGTATCGGCCAACAATACATGCAAGGATTAAACATTGCCGTCGAAGAATTCGACTTGATGCCGTCACCTCTCGCATCGGTCCCTTCTTTTGGATTGCCGATGCCGTCGGGCGGGGCGCTCTCCCTAGATGAAAGGGCAGACATGACCAAAGCGGATTCCAAGACCGAACTTCTCAGCACCATCGTGGCCTCCTATGCCGCACGTCCGGATGTCAGTTCCGACGATATCGTGGCGCTGGTCGCCAAGCTCAGCCGCGAGCTTGGGATCGACGCTGACGCACCGGCGTCGATCGACCCCTCCGGCACAGGCACGATGACCCCGGCGATCCCGCTGTCTCGCGCCGTGACCGAAGACAAGGTGTTCTGCCTGTGCTGCGGCAAGGGCTTCAAGATGCTCAAGCGGCATTTGGGGGCCGAGCACGGCATGACCGAGGCCGAGTATCGCGCCGCCTTCGGCCTGCCCGAAGAGATGCCACTGGTGGCGCCGAGCTATTCCAAGCGCAAGGCCAACTACGCCCGCAAGGTGGGCTTTGGCCGCTACAGCCGCGAGACCGTGCGCCGCGATGACGAGATCGTCGACTGATCCGGCCATTGCGGCGGGGTCAGCTCCGAAACCATCCACCGAAATTTCAAACCGTCCCTTGCGGCGCCGATATGGCGCTGCGGGGATGACATACGCGCCGGATGGCGCGGGCAGGGGGGCAGGCCATGGCCGGCGGTCAGACCATCATCATCAAGAAAGTCGAAGACGACGGGCACCACGAGCATCACGGCGGTGGCTGGAAGGTGGCCTATGCCGACTTCATGACCGCGATGATGGCGTTCTTTCTGCTGCTGTGGATTCTCGCGGCGAGCGATGAGGAAAAGCTCGAAGGCCTGGCCGAGTACTTCACCCCGTCGATGAGCATGTTGCGCGGCGGCGGCTCGGAAGGGGTGCTGCGCGGACAGATCGTCGACATGGCCGGTGACATGCAGGCCTCCGAAGGCGCGCCGCCGGTCGACGTGCCGGACCTCCCCGATTTCGGCACCAACGATCCGCTCAAGGCCTTTGACAGCCGGTTGCGCGACGAGGAGCCGCAGGTGGTGATCGAATACCTGCCCGCCGACGAGGCCCCGCCCAGCGCCGAGGATCTGCGCACCAAGGCGATGGCCGATGCGGCGTCGCAGGTGCAGGCGGCCCTCGACCGCCGCGACGCCGAACTTGACGCCATCGAGGCCGAAATCGCCGACCGCATCGCCGAGACGCCGGAGCTGGCCGACATCGGCGACAACCTGCGCCTCGATCGTACGCCCGAGGGGCTGCTGATGCAGATCCTCGACGAGGACGAGCGCCCGATGTTCGCCACCGGCAGCGCGCGCATCGTGCCGCAGACCCGCGCCCTGATCGAGATCGTCGGAGAGACGATCCGCGATATGACCCACGACCTCACGATCTCGGGCCACACGGATTCGCTGCCGTTTGCACGGCAGAATGACTATGGCAATTGGGAGTTGTCTTCGGATCGTGCCAACGCCACCCGCCGGGCGCTGCTCGACGCGGGCCTCCCGCCCGAGCGGATCAGCCGGGTGAGCGGTCTGGCCGACACGCAGCCGCTCTTTCCCGACCGCCCCGAAGCCCCGCAAAACAGGCGGATCGGGCTGCTGCTGCAGTATCCCGAGCCGGGCCTTGGAGCGGTCGAGGGGGGGCGCTGAGATCATTGCCGGTGGGATCGTGGTTGATGCAGATCGGCCACGATCGTGACCATCGGAGGGCGATTGGCTGGCGGCTGCCCCATTTCGGCCTCAATTGGTTCGCAATCTGAACATGCCTCATAGACAAACTGCGGACAGGCCCGCGGCGAGGTACCGAAACCAAGCGTCACGAACCGCAAAGCGGCGTGCCGCGGGACAGACTAACCAGACCCGGATAACAGGGCGGATCGATGCAGAGCAGTAACCTTCTCGAAGCCATCTGGCGGGGCGATGTCGCTTGCGCCGATGACAGTGACACAGGTGCCCGTTTCGGGCGCCTCCTCGATGCGCTCGTGCCGATGCGGCGGATCGGCCTGCTGCGCGGGGATCGCGCCGGCGGGCAGATTCTGCCCGAGCAGACCGAGCTTCTGCCGGCCTTGGCGCTCGGCGACGTGATCGAGGAAGAGCTGTCGGTGGCGACCCCGCACGGGGCGCTGGTGGTGATCCTCGACCAGGCCACGATGCGGCCCGGCGCGGGGGATGCGGCACGATCGCAGCTCGCTGGCCGGTTGGTCGGCGAGCTGCTGATCGACGCGGTGCAGCGCGGCGCGTTTCCCGCCGAACAGGAAACCAACGCGCTCTACCTGCTGGCGCAGGGCTACGACGCTCTGGCGCGAAGCCCCGAACTGGCACGGCTCGGGCTTGTCCCCGCGCCGTTCCGCGCCGGTCTCGCGGCGGTGCTGGCCAGCCTCTGGACCGGCCCGGTGGTGCGTGGCTCGGACCCTGACGAGCTGATCTGCGGGCCGCTGTTTCTCGACAGCCCGCGGCTGCGCGACTATCTCGTCACGCTCGACGCGAGCTTCGAGGCCCCGGCTTCCGGCCTCGCGACGGCCACGCTCGTGCGCTTTGATGCCGTCGCGCGGACGCATGACGCTTGGCTGCGCGATGTCGCCTTGCGGGTCGATGACCTGCTGCGCCTGTCCTGCAAGGTACAGGGCGAAACCGCCGGCGAAGGCTGAAGGCCGATGGTCGCGCCGCTCCTTACAGCCCAGACAGGGCGCGTCATGGCAGGTCCGACTACCACGGCGCGCCCGTCTGGCGTTGAGGACACGGGCTTTGCGGCAATGCTGGCCATGAACCACGGTGCCGAGGCCAAGGCCACGCCGCCGACCGAGGCTCCGAAGGCTGCCGTGCCCGCAGGGCCGCCAGCGCTCGAAGCGCTGCTCGGAGAGCTCGAAAACATCGCGCAGGACGGTCTGGCGCAGCTTGTGGCCGCCGGGACCGACCCCACGGCGCAGGCCGCTGCCGTCTCGGGCATGGATGCCAAGCTGCGCGAAGCCATCGCCGGGTTCGACGAGGCGCAGGGCACCGATCTGGGCGGGCTGCTCACCATCGCCCCCGATGCGGCGCTCGGGTCTGAGGCAGGAGCCTTGAACCCAACGAGTGTGACCTTCGCGGTCGCGCCGGACGCCGCTGCGACGCAGGAGGCTGTGCAGGCGGTGACGTCGATCGCGTCCCCCGCCGGGCTTACGGCCTCGCTGACGAAAATCTCCGATCTGCTCGGCACGGTGGCGGCGGCGGTTCAGGGCAATACGCCGTCTGCTTCCGCGACGCCGTCCGCTTCCGCGACGCCGGTCGCGGCTCCCACGGGTGGCGCCTCCGAGACGTTCACGTCGCAAGCGACGCCCAAGCCTCCGGCTGCGATCCCAGCGCATGCCAAGGCCCAGTCCGACGGGCTTCAGGTCCCGCAAACGGGTTCGACGGCGATTGCAGATACGGCAGGTCCGGGCGTTCCTGCGCCAATGGTCCGAGCCGGGGCGGCAAGCGCCCCGGTCGAGATCGAGGCACAGCGCGCGACAACCGTTCCAGCGACCGCTGCGGACCCTTGGGTCAAGGCCGGTCTACCGCCCTCGACCCAAGCCGGAGCGAACCCCATGGGCGCACAGCCCCTGCAACAGGGGCGCAGGACGGGCGAGGCCATGCCCATCCCCTCCGCAGCAGCGGTGCAGGAGGCCGAGACCCCATTGGCGGCGTCGGCCGTCACGCAAGTTGCGCCCGATGCCGCAGGCGACGCGGAGACCCGTACGCCGCTGAGCTTTGCCGCGATGTTGTCCAAGGAAGCGGCGCAGGGCGGCGAGGGCGGGGCGGAGGCGACCGGCCCGGACCTGCCGATGCGTGAGATCCTTGCCCCCGAGCCCGGCGCGGCACCGCTGCGCACGGCCGAGACTGCAGCATTGCCCCGGATCGCGCCGGCCCCGCCTCCACCGCCACAGCCGAGCGGCTTTTCGCGGGCCCTGACCTCTCAGATTCGCGAGACCTCGATCATCGAGGGTCGCACGCGGATCGCGCTCACCCCCGGCGGATTGGGCGAGATCGAGATCGAGCTCAGCCGCGACGAGGGCCAGCTCCGGGTAGTGATCCGGGCCGAGAACCAGACCGTCCTGCAGGCGCTGCGCGGTGATCGCGACGGGCTGATGACGATGCTCGGCCAAAGCGGCGCAGGCGTGGAAGACGGTCAGCTGAGCTTTGAATCCTTCGATCGCGGGGGGCGTGACGGTGCCGCGCCGGACGAGCGCGTGACAGGTCGCCCCGGCGCGACCGCCGCGGCCGGACCCGAGACGGCCCTTGCCGACGACACCCCGGCCTCGCCGACCGGCGACGGTCAACTCGACATTCTCACCTGAGCCGATCGGAGCCCCCCGAGATGGAAGCCCTCTCCTCGTCGACCGCCACCGCGACAGCCACCGCGAGCGCGGCCACCACCAGCCGCAACAAGCTCGACGCCGATTACCAGAGCTTTCTCAAGCTGCTGATCGCGCAGGTCTCGAACCAGGACCCGCTGGAGCCGATGGATTCGACCACCTTCGTGTCGCAGCTCGCACAGCTGACGCAGGTGGAGCAGTCGATAACCACCAACGACACGCTCGAGAAGATCGAGGCCCGGCTCAGCTCCGCGAACGCGCGCGAGGATGCGATGCTGATCGGGCGCGAGGTGCTGGTGCCGACCGACAGGATCGCGCTCAACGAGGGCACGGCCAAGTTCTCCTACACGCTGAACAGCGCGGCGGCCTCGGTCTCGGCGCGCATCCTGGGCGAGGATGGCACCGAGCTGCGCCGCATCGACGGGCTGCCCGGCGGGCAGGAGGGGCGCCACGAGGTGATCTGGGACGGGCGCGACCGCGAGGGGCTTCCGGTGCCGGACGGGGCCTTTCAGGTCGAGATCAATGCCCTCGACGCCGACGACAAGGCGGTGTTCCTCACCACCTATGCCGAAGGTCAGGTCGAGCGTGTGGCGTTCCGGGACGGAAGCCCGGTGCTGCAGCTGGCCTCGGGGGCCGAGGTGTCGCCCGACAGCATCGTCGGCATCCGCTGATCCCCACGCGCTAGTGTGTCAGCACCTCGTGCTCCGTCTCCGTCGCGGCGATCTCCGCCGCCGGGGCCGGAGCGCGGGTTTGCGGGATGTCCTGACGGGCCACGTCCTGCTTGAACAGGTTGGGAAACAGAACATCTTCGATCGGCATGCCGATTGCCTTGAGATCGGCGAGCACGCGCTCGGAGAGCGCCTCCGTGTCGATCGTGGGTCCGGTCATGGCGGGCGTCGTGGCCGCTTCGCTGAGAGAGGTCAGCACCGCGTCGCGCATCCGCATCAGGGTTTCGGGGCTGGTCTCGACCTGCGCCACCAGCGCCGCCTCGGGCATCGCCAATGCGATGTCGGCCACGACATAGGTGATGGAGCGAGGCTTGAGCACCGGTATGGTCAGACGCCCGACACTGAGCAGATAGGCCGTCTCCTCCGCACCCGCCACCGCGTCGTCGCCGTGCTCCGAGGCGTCCGCGTCGGCATGGGCCGCCCCATGCGCCCCGGCTTTGGGGTCGACGGGGGCGGGCGGGATGCCCAGCGCGGCGTGATCGCCGGGCTGGCCCGGCTCCGCGTCCGTGAGGGTCGTGGGCTCGGCCATCGCAACCTGCGATTCGCTTGTCGGGACGAGGAACATCCCCGCAGCATAGCCGCCCGCAAGGCAGGCCAGCGGCAGGGAGATCATCAGGATCATGGATTTCATCGGACCATCGCGTGTTGTGCGTTCGGTCCTCTATGGCCCCGCTTCGTGGCGGCAATTGCGTGTCAGTAGGGCAAGATGATGTCCATTGCGTCCTCGCCATAGCCGCGCTCTTGCGTGCGCGACAGCTGGCCGCGCCCGCCATAGGTGATGCGCGCCTCGGCGATCTTCTCGTAAGGAATGGTGTTGTTCATCTGGATGTCCTCGGGCCGGATGATGCCCGCGACGCGCAGCTCGCGCAGTTCCTGGTTCACCTTAACCTCCTGACGGCCCGCGATGACGAGGTTACCGTTCGGCAGCATCTGCACCACCAGCGCCGCGACCTTGAGCTCGATCGATTCGTTACGGGTGATCGAACCCGAGCCCGACACATCCGTCGACGAACCGATGTCGACGATGTCGCCCGAGGGCAGGTCGTCGGGGCCGACACCGGGCAGGATCTTGTCGATCTGGGTGCCGTAACCGAACAGCGTCGGGAAGGCGACGGTGCTCTGGCCGTCGCGCGACCGCTGGCCCGCGTTGCGCAGCTGCGCGCGGTCGTCGATGCGGATGTCGACGGTGAGGATGTCGCCCACCTGAGAGGCGCGCTGGTCGGCGAAGAAGCCGCCAGAACCGCCCCGCTCCCACAGAGAGGCGGCCTCGGCGCGTTGATAGACGCGAGGCGGCGTAGGCGGCGGCATCGGCACCGAGACGGCGGCCGCCTCGGGGATCGTGACCGGGTTCACCTCGATCGCCGAGGTCTGCGGATCGCGGTCGAACTTGTCGCGCACCCCGCCGCAGCCGGAGACGAGCGCCGCCCCCAGCAAAAGAACGGGCAGGGGACGCAGATGGGTGCGGCTCAACGGGAGACCTCCACGATGCCCTCGGCGACGGCTGTGCCGGTGAGGGTGGTGTTGCTGGATGTGTTGACGATGCGGACTTCCTGGCCGCGATGCGCGTCCGACAGCGCGCGGCCCGGTGCCGACAGGCGCATCGCACCGTCCGAAAACTTGATGGTGACCTCGTCGCCGCGGTCGATGACCAGCGGCTGCATCACCGATTGCACCATGACCGGGCGTCCTTCGGGGAGCATCCGGCGCACCTGCATGCCGATCATCGCCTCGGGCTCGATCACCGCATAGGGGCCAAGCCGCGCCTGTGGCAGCCGCAGTTCGGTCAGATCCGCCTCTGCCACGATGTCGCCGGGCATCAGCCGCCGGTTCGGCACCGGCAGCGGCACCATCACCGCGGCGAGCCCGCTCACCCGGTGCAGACCGCCGGTGTCGTCGATCGCGTTTGCGACAAAGCGCCCAGATGCCGGGTCCATCCAGAATTCGGCGATGAAGGCGGCGTCGGAGGGCGGTTGACCGGCAAAGCCGATCTCGAATTCGGCCCGACCCGAAAGCGAGGGGCCGAAATGGTCGCGCGCGCGCTCCTCCACCAGCACCGGTAGAGGGGCCGCGATGGCTGTCGCGGGGACCGCGACGGGGGCGACGAGCGCCGAGAGGAGGGCGAGGGCGCGCATCACTTGATCTGGTTGGCGGCGGTCATCATCTGATCCGCCGTTTCCAGAGACTTCGAGTTCATTTCGTAGGCGCGCTGCGCCGAGATCAGATCGGTGATCTGCTGGATGATGTTGACATTGGAGTTCTCGAGATAGCCCTGCCGCAGGATGCCGATCCCTTCGTCGCCGGGGTTGGCGGGCACGGCGTCGCCCGAGGCCGTCGTGGCTTCGAGCAGGTTCGAGCCGAGCTGGCGCATCCCCGCCTCGTTGGTGAAGGTCGACATGGTGATCCGACCCAGCTCCACCGGGGTCGGATCGCCGCCGACATAGGCCATGACCACGCCTTGTTCGGAGATCTCGACCTGCGTGGTGTTGTCGGGCACCACGATGCCGGGATCGAGCTCGTAGCCCTGCATGGTGACGAGCTGGCCCTCGGAGGAGAGCTGGAACGCGCCGTCGCGGGTATAGGCCTGCCCGCCGTCGGGCAGGTTCACCGCAAAGAAGCCGCGCCCGTCGATCGCCAGATCGAGCTGGTTCTCGGTTGCCATCAACCCGCCTTGGGTGTTGAGCCGCACCGTGCCCGCCGTCTCGACGCCGAAACCGATGTCGACGCCCGTGGGTCGGGCCGTGCCCGCCTCGGAGGTAAGCGATCCCTCGCGGCGCACGGTCTCGTAGATCAGGTCCTGGAACGCCGCCCGGCTCGATTTGAAGCCGGTGGTGTTGGCGTTGGCGATGTTGTTGGAGATGACGTCCACGTTGGTCTGCTGCGCGAGCATGCCGGTTGCGGCGATTCCGAGGGCTTTCATGAGGGGGCTCCTGTGCCGGGTCCGGGGGGTGGGGTCAGGTCACGCTGCCGATGCGGCGCAGCATGTCGCGCGTCAGGTCGTCTTCGCCGCCCACCAGCTTGAGCGCGCGTTCATAGGCCTGTTGGATCGCCATCAGCCGGGTCATCTCGACCACCGGCTGGACGTTGCTCGATTCGATCATGCCCTGCACGACGCGGGTGCCGCTGGTCGCGGGCCGCGCGGTGTCGACGCCCTCGGGGGGGACGAACATGCCCGAGCCGATGCGCTCGTAGGATTGCAGGTCCGGCAGGTCGAACAGGCCGACGCGCCCGATCACGCCGCCGGTCAGCGTCGAGATCGTGCCGTCCTGCGAGATCGAGACCTCGCCGCCCAGATCGGGCGGCAGGGAGATCGGCGCGCCGCCCGCATCGAGCACCTTGGCCCCCGAAAGCGTGACAAGCGCGCCGTTCGGGTCGAGCGCGAAGCGCCCGTCGCGGCCGTAGGCGGTGCGCCCGTCGCTGGTCTCGTAGCCGAACCAGCTGTCGCCCTGCAGCGCCAGATCGAGCGGGTTGCCAGTGCGCGACATCGCGCCCTGCTCGGGGTTCATGTAGGAACCCTGATCGATCAGGAATTCGGTGTTGCGGCTCTCATCCACGCCGGTTTCGCGGTGCAGGTAGCTGTCGAACACGACCCGCTCGCCCTTGAAACCCGCGGTGTTGGCGTTGGCGATGTTGTTGGCGGTTACGTCGAGCGCGTTGTGCATTGCCGTGGCCAGAGACAGCGAAACATAGGTGCTGTTGTCCATCGCGTCCTGTCTCCCGATTCCCACGATTCTCGACGCTTGCACGCCGTTATTGACGCTGTTGTTGCTTCGATGTGGGATTCGATCAAGGATAGCTCAGATCAATTCATGGGTTCGTGGCGAATTTGCCAAGATTACTGAGCATATGTCTGGGCATGGCCCTGTTGGCGGATCCGGCCTTGGCCGAGGCTCCGACGACCGTGGCGCGCCCTGCGCTTACGCCCGTGCCTGCACCCGGACCCGCCGCCAGGGCGCCCACCACCATCGTGCTCTCCGCCGCGTCCACGCCCGGCTATCTCGAGCGTCGCGCGGCGCTGATCGAAGCATTGTCGGCCACGCGCGACACCGATCAGAGAGCGGATCTGCTGCTCGATCTTGCCGAGTTGTCGGTGGGGGTGGCGCTGGCCCCCGAGGCACAGTCCTTCCTGTCGGGTCTGCCGGAGGCGGGGCCGGACGGGCTCGATGCCGCGCAGGCGCTGCGCCGGGATCGGCTCGGCCTCGCGATCTGGGGCGTCGACGGCGGCATGCTGTCGCCACCGCTGCCGTCGCGGCAGTTGATCGAGGAGACGGGCGATTGGGACGAGGCCCCGGTCTGGCGCGCCCTGGCCCATGCGCGCGAGGGCGATGCCGCCGGCGCCGCCGCGGATTTGCCGCGGGTGGGGGCGGTGCTCGACACGATGCCGCCCGCGCTTGCCGCGACGCTGCTGCCCGAACTTCTGGAGGCTGCGATCGATGCCTCGCTTTGGGACACGGCGCATGGTCTGGCGCAGATGTTCGACGTTCATGCCGAGTTGCGCGGCGGCAGTGCCTACCGGTTTCTTCTGGGCCGCGCGGCGCAGGCCGGTGGCAACCCGGTGATGGCCTTCGACAGCTATGCTATGGCCTCCGGCGGTGGCGACGTCTGGGCCCAGAGGGCACGGCTGGCGCTCGTCGATCTCGGCCGTGCCACCGGCACGTTGACGCCCGAAGACGGCGCGGCCTTGCTGCGACAGAGCTGGCGGCTGTGGCGCGGCGACGCGCTCGAGATCGCCACGCTGGAGCGACTGGCCGAGGTCGAGCACGGACGCGGTGAGACCGAGGCCGCGATCATCGCGATGACCGAAATCCAGCGTCGCCACGCGACGAGCGATGCCGCGATCGGCTCCGCCGCGCGGCTCGATGAGCTGGTCGAAGAGCTTTATACGCGCGGCGCCACGGGGGCGCTGCCGATCGGTGCCTTCGTGGCGGCGCATCGCAGGCTGTCGCCGGACCTGATGTTCCGCTCCGGCTTTGCCGCGCAGGCGGAAAAGCTGGCGGCGCGGCTTCTCGAGATCGGGGCGACGGATGCGGCGGCGCGTGAATACGCGATGCTGCGCGACCAGCTCGCGGTGATGCGCGATCTGGGCCTCGAGGAGGTGCCTGCGGTGCGGCTCGACATGCTGCGTCTGGCGCAGGCCGAGGCGCTGCTGCGCGGCGGCCAGACCGTCGCGGCGGCGCAGGCGCTGGGGGCCACGGCGGCCACGGCGCCCGAACTGCGCGACCGCATGGAGATGCTGCGCGCCCGCCTGTCGAGCGCCCAGGGCGACGGGGCGGGCGTCATCGCGACCCGCATGGAAACCCCCACCGAGGGCTACCGACGGCTTCGCGCCGCCGCCCTGTTCGACCGGGGCGACTGGAGTGGCGCGCGTGACGGCTATGCCGCGCTCTGGCGCGAGCCGGAGACGCCGCTGGGGGCGGGCGAAGCGATCCGCCTGCTGCTGGCCGCGCACCACTCCGGCGACGCCGCCTTGGTGGCCGAGCTTCTCGAAGGTCTGCCGCAGCTGGCGCGCAGCCCGGAACTGGCCGAGGTCGCCCGCTCGCTGGCCCCGGTGGCTCCGCTTGCGCTGCCGATCGGTCAAAAATCCGCCACGGATCGGATGCAGGATGCCGATGCAGCCCTGCGTCGTCTCGAACTCGTTGCGGGCGACGGCTGATGGCCGTCACCGCATTCTACCACTGGCCTTGGCCGGTACCCCCTACCGGCCAGGGCCTCGAAAGCCCCGGCGGCACAACAAACGAAGGACAGTCAGGATGAGCATTTCCTACGCCATGCAGACCGGCGTCAGCGGTCTTCGGGCCAATTCGACCGCTGTCGGCCGGATTTCGGAGAACATCGCCAACGCCAATACCGACGGCTATCGGCGCAGCTTCGTGCAGATGGTGACGACGAGCACGCTGAGCAATTCTGCCGGCGTCTCGCCCTCGGGCGTACGGGCGGCGCAGGGGGCGGATGTCTCGACCGAAGGGGCGGTGCGCGCCACCAACAGCTCGACCGACCTCGCGATCGGCGGTGCCGGCTTCTTCGTGGTGAGCAAGCAGCCCAATGAGACCAACGAGGCCAACTTCTTCCTGACCCGGGCGGGCTCGTTCCTGCCGGACGAAAACGGCGATCTGCGGAACGCGGCGGGCTATTACCTCTCGGGCTTTCCCTATGATCAGACCGCGTCGCTGGGCAACATCGACCGCAACCAGTTCGGCGATCTGAAGACCGTCAATCTGGGCAGCCTGTCGCAGACCGGATCGCCCACCGGCAACATGACCGTGAGCGGCAACATCCCCGCCCAGCAGACCGGGCTGGCCACACCGGGCGAGCCCTTCATGAGTTCGGCTGAGTATTATTCGCCTTTGGGCGAGGCCGAGCGGATGCAGCTGTCCTGGCAGCCCACCGACGTCTCCAGCCGCTGGGTGCTATCGATGTCCGGATCGGACGGGGCGCAGTACGGCGATGTGACGGTTGATTTCCACGACAGCGGCCCGCTCGCCGGGGCGCCGCGCGCCTATTCCGCCGCCACCTCGACCGCGACCGCGCCCGCGGGCTTTGCGTTCAACGCAGCCACCGGCACCGCGACGCTGACGATCGACAACGGCACCGTGCCGCAGACCATCGAGGTCTCGATCGGCGCGCCCGACACCCACACCGGCATGACCCAGTTCGCGGGCGACTACTCGGCGCTCAAGATCGGTGCCGACGGGGCCGAGAGCGGCGTGCTGGTGCGCACCGAGATCGACGAGCGCGGCGACGTCTACGGCGTGTTCAACAACGGCAGCCGCAAGCCGCTCTACAACATCCCGCTGGCCGAAGTGGCCAACCCCGACGGCCTGTTGGCCGCCGATGGCAACGCCTACGCGCTGTCGCGCCAATCGGGCAAGTTCAGCCTGAACCAGGCCGGGCAGGGCTCGGCGGGAACGTTGACGGCGGGGGCGCTGGAAAGCTCCAACGTCGAGGTGGCGCAGGAGCTGACCGATCTGATCAGGACCCAGCGGGCCTATTCCTCGAACGCCAAGATCGTCACCACGGTCGACGAGATGCTCCAGGAAACGACGAACCTGAAGCGCTAAGCCTGGCAGGCGGCAGCAGAATGCGCCGCGCCTCTCTCTGAAGGAGTGCAGAATGAGCATTACCGCCGCCTTCTCCGCCAGCCGCAGTGGCCTCGCCGCCGCGGAGCGCTGGTCGGAAACGACGTCGAGCAACATCGCGAACGCGTCAAACCCGGGCTATTCCCGGCGCAGCGCACCGATGACGACCTTGCCCGGCGGCGGCGTCGCGGTCACGGGCTATGCCCGTGCCGTCGACGACCGCCTCGAACAGGCGCACCGGCTGGAAATTTCGCGCGTGGCTGGCCGCGAAGTCGTCGCCTCCGCGCTTGAAAGCCATGCCGCCCTTTTGGGCGACATCGATTCCTCCACCGGTCTGCATGGCCGCCTCGGGACGCTGCAAAGCTCGCTCGACGCCGTGGCCTCGGACCCGGCCCAGCCCGCGCTGCAGGAGAACGCCGTGCGCGCCGCGATCGCCATGGCATCGACCCTGCGCGATGCCGCCGACAGCCTGGCACGGGTCGAGACCAACGCCCGCGCCGGCGTGCGCGACGACGTGAGCCAGATCAACAGCCAGTTGGTCGAGATCGTCGAGATCAACCGTAAGATCAGCGGCGAATACGGCCCGACCGAGCGCCGTGCATCGCTCGAAGACAGCCTCTCGGCCAAGCTCGACGCGTTGAGCGAAGTGCTTGACGTCCGCACCAGCTTCGACGCCTCGGGCCGGATCTCGATCTTCACCACGGGCGGCGCGCCGCTGGTCGAGAACAACACCGCCCACAAGCTGGAGTTCGACGGACAGACCGATCGCCTGATGGTCAGCGGCGTCGACGTGACCCCCGGCGTGACCGGATCGCGAGGCTCACAGGAAGGGCGCTTGGCCGGACGGCTGAGCATGCTCACGGGCGACGTGCCGCGCATGCAGCTGCAGCTCGACGAGATGGCGCGCGCCCTCGTGCAGGGGTTCGAAGGGGCGGACGACACGATCGCTCCCGGTCAGGCCGGTCTGTTCACCGATCAGGGCGGCGCCTACTCGGCCGCCAATTTCGAAGGGCTGGCCACGCGGATCAGCGTCAACGACGCCGTGCGTTCGGACGCGGGCGGCGGGGCCTGGCGGCTGCGCGACGGCATCGGGGCCACGGCCCAAGGGGCGGCCTCGGATGGTCGCCGCGTGAACGGCTATGTCACGATGCTGGCGGATCGCACGAGCTTCGATGCGGCAGCCGGGCTGGGGCAGGAACGCAGCATCGCAGAATTCGCGGCCGGGCTGATCGCCGATCACCAGCAGATGCGCAACACGGCCCGCGACGATGTCGATTCGCTCTCGGCGGGACGCGACGCCGTCGAGGCGGCGTGGGCGTCGGTGCAGGGCGTCAACATCGACGAGGAGTTGCAGCAGCTCATGCTGATCGAGCAGAGCTATGCCGCCAACGCCACCGTCATGAAGACGCTGAACGAGATGATGGACACGCTGCTCGCGGCAGTCAGGTAAGGGAGAGCGACGATGATTTCGATGACCCGCAGCCTTGGCAGCCTGCAAAGCACGGTGGCCAGAACCCGCCAGATCGGCGAGCTCGATCGCAAGCTCGGCGAAGCCGGAGCGGAGATGAGCACCAGCCGCAAGGCCGATGTGTACCGCGCGCTCGGCAACCGGTCGGCGGAGGCGCTGACCCTGCGCTCCGAGACCAAGCGGATGGAGGGCTTCGTTCTGTCGAACGAATTGCTCTCCTACCGCCTCGACACCGGCGCCCAGGCGCTTGGCGAGATCCGTTCGACGATCAGCGGCGTGCAGGATCTCGCCGCCCAGACCGGGGCCAACGGCCTGACGCGTGGCAAGGAGCTGCAGGCCGCCGCCCTTGCTGCGATCGACCAGCTTATCGGTCAGGCCAACCGCACCGTGCAGGGCAGCGCGCTCTTCGGGGGCCTCGACAGCGGCAAGCTGCCGCTGCAGCCGTGGGATCAGGCGAACCCGCGCAGCGGCCTCGCGCCGTCCGACGTGATCGCCGGGATCTATGGCGCGGGCCCGACCAACGCCGCCGATGCCGCCGCGATGGCGGACCGGCTGGTCGCGGTGTTTTCGACGGCCGGCGGCGCGGCCGAAGGCTTCGAGCAAACCTTCTACAACGGCAGCCCGGCCTCCGAGACGGGGCGTCTGTCGGCGCGGATCGACGTGGATGAGACGATCAATTACGGCGTGCAGGCCAACGACACGGGGATGCGCGAAACCCTGCGCGGTCTGGCGATGCTGGCGGCGGGCGACATCTCCGATATCGCCGATCCGGCCGCGCGCAAGCTCTGGTTCGACGAGGCCTTCAACGCACTGGGGGTCGGCGGCGAGGACATCCTGGCCGCCGAGAGCCGGATGGGCGCGCAGCATTCCCGCGTCAACGAATTGCGCGAATCGCAGGCGCTGCGGCTCGACCTCTACCGCAGCCAGACCGCCGCTCTCGAAGGCGCCGATCCCTACGAGGCCGCGACCCGGCTGAACCAGTTGGAGACGCAACTAGAGGCGACCTACGCGGTCACGGCCAAGCTCTCGAGGCTGTCGTTCCTGAACTACATGTGACCCGGCGACCATGCATAGATTGCTTAATTGCAACCAATGCATGGATTGTTGGACCTGTTCTTGTGAACAGGGCTCCGCTCTCGCTAGGGTGACGACGGCACCATCTGGCGGGAGCGGAACATGGCGACACGGGTTTGCAGGGCATGGCCCATCGTGTTTCTGGCGCTCGGACTGACGCAGGCACAGGCGCCGGCGGTCCGGGCCGAGGTGCGGATCAAGGACATCGCCCAGTTCGAGGGCGTGCGCGAGAAC
This sequence comes from uncultured Limimaricola sp., assembly GCF_964022235.1. Taxonomy (NCBI): domain Bacteria; kingdom Pseudomonadati; phylum Pseudomonadota; class Alphaproteobacteria; order Rhodobacterales; family Paracoccaceae; genus Limimaricola; species uncultured Limimaricola sp. The sequence goes on from NZ_CAXHZL010000004.1 coordinate 213,486, forward strand.
CAGCTCGTGGGCTACGGCCTCGTGGTCGGCCTCGCCGGCACGGGCGACAGCCTGCGCAACTCTCCCTTCACGCAACGCTCGATCGAAGGCATGCTGGAGCGTCTCGGCGTCGGCAACCTGACCGACGAGCAGATGCGCACCCAGAACACCGCCGCCGTCATGGTCACCGCCATGCTGCCGCCCTTCGCGCGGCGTGGCTCGACCATCGACGTCGTGGTCTCCTCGCTGGGCGACGCCTCCTCCTTGCGGGGTGGTACGCTGATCGTGACGCCGCTCACCGGCGCGGATGGCGAGGTCTATGCCGTGAGCCAAGGGCCGATCGCGGTCGCGGGCTACGCCGCCCAAGGGGCCAACGCCAGCATCGTCGAAGGCGTGCCCACGGTGGCGCGGATCGAGAACGGCGCCACGGTCGAGAATGAGATCGACTTCAAGATCAACGACATGAACAGCATCCGCATCGCGCTGCGCACGCCGGATTTCACCACGGCCGAGCGCATCGAGCAGGTGATCAACAACCGTCTCGGTGGCGGCGCCACGGCGCTTGATTCGGGCACCATCGAGGTGCGCCCGACCGACAAGACCGACATTCCGGGCCTGCTGGCCGAGATCGAGGGGCTGCGGGTGCAGCCCGACGCCATCGCCAAGGTGGTGATCGACGCCCGTTCGGGCACCATCGTGATCGGCGCCGACGTGCGCATCGCCGAGGTCGCAGTGAGCCAGGGCGGTCTCACTGTCATCGTCAAGGAAGAGATCGAGGTGAGCCAGCCCGAGCCGATCTCGATCGGCAACACAGTGGTGGTGCCGCAGACCGAGGTGACCGTGCAGGAGCAAGAGGCGCAGTTCTCGATCCTCGAGGGCGACGTCAGCCTGCAACGCCTCGTCGACGGGCTCAACGCCATCGGCGTCTCGGCCAGCCAAACCATTTCGATCCTGCAGGCCATCAAGGCCGCAGGCGCGCTTCACGCCGATCTGGAGATCATCTGATGGAGATCACACCCGGCCCGCTCTCGATCAAGCAGCTCGCCCGAACGCGTGCGCCCGATCCCGAGACCATGGCCACCGCCAAGAAGTTCGAAGAGATGTTCCTCGCCCAGACCGTCGACGAGATGCTCAAGAACGTCGACACCGGCAGCTTTGGTGGCGGCCATGCCGAAGAAACATGGCGCAGCTTTCTCGCGCGCGCTTTCGCCGAGCAGATCTCGGATCAGGGCAGCACCGGCATCGCCGAAAGCGTGGCCCGCGCCATCGGGGCCTACGGCGACGCGGGGCCTGAAGACACCGGACGGGGAGACGCGACATGAGCGGATTGCATATCGACGAGGTGAAGGCGGACATCGCGGCGCTGAGTGAACTCCTTGAGGCCGAAATCGCCGAGATTCGCGCGGGCCAGCTCTCGGGTGTCACGGATCGGCTCGACGCGAAGACCGCGCTCGCGGGGCGGCTCGATGGGGCAGGGCCGGTGATTGAGGCGGCGCTCGACGCGGATGACGAGGCATCCAATGCCTTGCGCGACGATCTCGCAGCACTTGGTGCCCTGATCGCGCGCGATGCGGCGATGCTCGGGCGGATGCGCGAGACCACGGCAGGCGTCGCGCGCGATCTGGAGCGACTGCGCGCCCGCCATGGGCTGGGCGGGCTATATGGCGCGGATGGGCACCGTAGCGCCAAGGACACACTGTCCCGCGCCCCCATGGATAAGTCGGTATAGCGCCACAAACGCGCCCCAATTCTTCTATTCAACCACAGTCATACCGCGGCGGTCATGCCGACTTCGTCAGAAAGACGATCGAACAGTTAGAACACTGGAGATCACCAATGTCTTCGATCATCACCAACAACTCTGCGATGTCCGCGCTCTCGACCCTGCGGAACATCAACACCAACCTGAACAGCACCCAGGACCGCATCTCGACCGGTCTCAAGGTGTCGTCGGGTAAAGATAACGCCGCCTACTTCGCCATCTCCGAGACGATGAAGGGCGACAGCGGCATGACCAAGGCGGTCAACGAAAGCCTGACCCTGACCAAGAACTCGGTCGCGACCGCGCGTCTCGGCGCCGAGCAGTTCTCGGATCTGGCGACAGAATTCCGCGACAAGGTTGCCTTCGCTCAGGAAAACAAGGGCGGTCTCGAAGAGATCGAAGCCGACCTGAAGCGTCTTGTGGCCGACATGGGCGCGATCATGTCGCAGTCGACCTTCAACGGTGATGACCTCGTCAACGCCGGTGGCAAGCGGGCCGACGGGACCGCCGCGGCCGCGGCCACCATCAGCGCCACGACGGGTGCGATCACGGCGGCTGCCGGTGTCACCGGAAGCGCCGCGGCTGCAGATCGCTCCGTGGTCAGTGGCGTAAGCCGCGACTCGGCCGGTGCCTTGAAAACGACCACCATCACCGTCTCGCCGGTCGATCTGTACGGGCAACTCGAGAAGTTCACTCTCATCGCCGGCAGCTTTGCGACAAACGCCGGGGATGCGACCAACGGCGAGGCCTTCCTCTCCGGCGTCCTGGGCGAGGCGGACAAGGCCACCAAGGCTTCGGTCGACGCGGCAACCTCGCTGGGTCAGTCCGAGAAGTCGATCGAGCGCCAGCAGGAGTTCCTGACCAAGCTCTCTGACAACCTCGACTCGGGCGTCGGCGCGATGGTCGACGCTAACATGGAAGAGGAAGCGGCGCGTCTGCAGTCCCTGCAGGTCCAGCAGCAGCTGGCATCGCAGTCGCTCTCGATCGCCAACCAGGCACCGCAGAACATCCTGAGCCTGTTCCGCTAAGACCGGCTTCACGGACGTTATCGCGGCCCGCCCTTCGGGGCGGGCCGTATCGATTCCAAGCCGGGCCCAAGCCGCTTTCCCCGCACGACGCAGGACAAGGGCGGCGCCGCCACGCGAACCTTGGAGGATAGTTGCCTGCTTCGCCACCGCACGACGATCCGCTCTCTCGGCACGGCGAGAGTGGTTCCGGTGGTGATCAGGGCGACGATTCAAGGCCGCGGTCGCGCGCAAGCTCAAGGTCGTTGCGCAAGCCAACCAGGGCTTCGGCGCGCGGTGCGAAACAGTCGTACCACCACTGATCCGGGCAAAGCGCATGGTCTCCGAAAACACCGTAACCTCCGGGACACGCTTTCGAATATCCTCAAGGATTAGTCGGAGCAGCGCCACAAACGCGCCCCAATTCATGGTTCTAACCATGCATATACCGCGGCGGTCATGCCGACTTCGTCAGAAAGACGATCGAACAGTAAGAACGCTGGAGAGCTAAAATGTCTTCGATCATCACCAACAACTCCGCAATGTCCGCCCTCTCGACCCTGCGGAACATCAACAATAACCTGAACACCACTCAGGACCGCATCTCGACCGGCCTCAAGGTGTCCTCGGGCAAAGACAACGCCGCCTACTTCGCGATCTCCGAGACGATGAAGGGCGACAGCGGCATGACCAAGGCGGTCAACGAAAGCCTGACCCTGACCAAGAACTCGGTCGCAACCGCGCGTCTCGGCGCCGAGCAGTTCTCGGATCTGGCAACGGAATTCCGCGACAAGGTCGCCTTCGCCCAGGAGAACAAGGGCGGTCTCGACGAGATCGAAGCCGACCTGACTCGTCTGGTGGCCGACATGGGCGCGATCCTCTCCCAGTCGACCTTCAACGGCGATGACTTGGTAAACGCTGGCGGCAAACAGACGGACGGCACCACTGACGCGTCGGGCGACAGCTCTTTCACTGCCGCAGGTGTCTATGCTGCTGAAGGTACCGCGAGCGGTGCGGCGGCTGAGCGGACGGTCATCACCGGCGTTAGCCGTGACAGCGCTGGTAACCTCACCACGACGTCCATCAAGGTTGCGCCGGTGGATCTGAACGCTCAGAAAGAGATGTTCCGTGCGATCGCCGATGGCTTCTCTGGGAAGGCAGGCTCGGCGACTGGTGAGGCCTACCTCTCGGCGGTTCTGACCAAGGCCGACGAAGCGACCAAGGCCACGGTCGACGCGGCCACCTCTCTGGGTCAATCCGAGAAGTCGATCGAGCGCCAGCAGGAGTTCCTGACCAAGCTCTCCGACAACCTCGACTCGGGCGTCGGCGCGATGGTCGATGCGAACATGGAAGAGGAAGCGGCGCGTCTGCAGGCACTGCAGGTCCAGCAGCAGCTGGCGTCGCAGTCGCTCTCGATCGCCAACCAGGCACCGCAGAACATCCTGAGCCTGTTCCGCTAAGACCTGACGCGGCCCGCCTTTCGGGGCGGGCCGCAACCGGACCCCTCCAGCAGATTTCGACCGGCTGACGCGCCTGTGCGATCCTCGGGTTGCCGCAGCGCCGGCCTTCACCGCCCCCGCCAGAAGCGCGGGGCCCTGAGCGAGAGCAGAACGCATGAGCATCGCCGCCTACAAGACCACCATCCGCGAAAGCGAAACCCCCCGCCAGATCGAGCGCCGCGTGCTGAGCCGCGTCACCGGACAGCTGGCCGCCCGCGCCGAAGCCTATGACCGCGCCGAGAGCATGCGCGACCGTGGCACGCTTCTGGCCGAAGGGCTGCGCGACGATCTCGCGACCAATCAGAAATTCTGGAACGAGCTGAAGTTCGATCTGTCGCAGCCCAAGAACGCGCTGCCGACCGATCTGCGCGCCGGGCTCATCTCTCTCGCCATGTGGGTCGATCGACAGACCAGCAGCGTGATGGGCGGCAGCGCCGGTGTCGGCGCGCTCGTCGACATCAACCGCTCGATCGTCGCCGGCCTCGCAGGCCAAGGGTCGGTCGCGACCGCCGAGGTGGCGTGACATGGCTTTGAAACTCACTCTCAAGCCCGATGAGCGGATCATCGTCAACGGCTGCATGATGCGCAACTCGTCGCGCCGCCACGTGCTGACCATCGAAAGCCAGGCCGACGTGGTCCGCGGCCACGATCTGCTCGACGCCGACGCCCCGGTGACACCGGTGACCCGCGTCTATTACCTGATCCAGACCGCGCTCATCCAAAGCGCCGTCCGCGAGGATCTGGTCCCGGTGATCCAGCGGCAGCTCGCCGATCTCGCGACGACCTTTGGCAGCCAGAGCCTCGGCCACATCTTCGATGCGGCGAACTACGTCTCCATCGGCGACTACTACAAGGCCATGCGGGCGCTGCGCCCGGTGATCGCGCATGAGACCGAGCTGTTCGAGCGGATCGCGGCACGCGCCAAGGCCGATCTCACGGCAATCGAGGCGGACATGGCGCCGAGCGCCCCCCGCGCGCAGCCTGAACGCAGGGTGCAGGGGTGATCAGCCTTTCGGGTCTCAACACTCGGATGGGTCTTCAGCTGGTGGACGCCACGCGCGACCGCCAGCTCGACATGATCCGTAACAGTGCTCAGGACAAGCGCGCCATCGCCGCATTCGAGTCGCGAATCGGCAATGTCGAGACCGTCGATCAGCTGATGGAGGATCGCGAGCTCTATGTCTTCGTGATGAAGGCCTTCGACCTCGAGGATCAGATCTTTGGCAAGGCGCTGATCAAGAAATTGCTGAAGAGCGATGCCGACGATCCCAAGTCCTTGGTCAATCGTCTGACGGATGCGCGCTTCAAGGAAATGCATACGAAGCTCGGATTCAAGGACAACGGCACGCGGAACTCGCTGACAGATTCCAGCTTCTGGCAAAAGACGATCGTCAACAGGTATGTCGAGCAGCGGTTCGAGAATGCACAGGCCGACCAGAACGAGAAGGTGGGGACGGTCCTCGAGTTCCGGCGCAAGGCCGAGACCGTCAAGAACTGGTTCGACGTGCTCAAGGATCCGGAAATGACCGAGTTCATGCGCACCTCGCTCGGTGTGCCCTCGAGCGTCGCCGGTCTGAACATCGACAAACAGGTCGAGCTGTTCAAGGCGAAGTTCGACATCAGCAAGCTCAAGGACCCGGCCGAACTCGCGAAGCTCGAGCGCAAATACGTCTCGATCACGGATGCGAAGACTGGCGTGAACACGGCCTCGAACGCGGCGCTGGCTTTGATGAGTGCCGCCGTCAGCGCCGGGGCGGGGGGGCAGTTCACCCCGATCACCCTCGACATCACCGCCGTGACATTGTTGCGCCGCAACACCTACTGACGGATCCCCCGGGGCGCAGGGCGCGCGCCCCGGGGGGGGGGGGACGGCACCTCACTCCAGGATTTCTTCGTCCTCGTCGCCCGCGCTCGGAAGCTCGATCGAGCCGTCCTCGGCCAGTTGGCGCGTGAAGTCGACGATCATGGTCTGGGCGGCGCGCGCATCGCGGCCTCTGACCGGGCCCATCGTGTTCATCTCGTCGAGTAGCATGTCGCGCGCCCGCGAGGTCAGCGCGTCGAGGAAATGCGCGCGCATCTCCTTGCTGGCGCCGCGCAGGGCGAGGGGCAGGGTGTTGCCGGTCAGGCCCCGCATAACCCGCGCAAGGCTCTGCGCGTCGAGCCGGATCAGATCCTCGAAGGTAAACATCTTGGCCATGATCCCGTCGAGCGCTCCGGGTTTGCGGCCGTCGATCGCGGCCTGAAGCCCCTCGAACACGTCGCGGTCGAGCTTGTTGAACAGATCCGCCATGCGCTGCTCCATCTCGACGGCGCTGGACTGGCCTCCGGCCGACAGCATGTCGCTTTGCAGCGTCTCCTCGATCTGGGCCATCATCTTGGGCGGTACCGCTTCCATGCGGATCATCCGCTCGACCACCTCACCCATCATCGTCTCGCCCAAGAGCGGCAGCACCTTGGCCGCCACTTCGGTGTCGACGTTTGACAGGATCGCGGCGGCGGTCTGCTCGTGCTCGCCCTTGAGGTAGGTGGCGATGACGCTTTCGTTCATCGCCGAGAACCGGGCCCAGAGGTCGCGCTCCTTCATCGGGCCGCGGATGTCGCGCAGGATCGCCTCGACCTGTTCTTCGGGCAGAAAGGCGCGCAGCATGGCTTCGGCGGTGGCCAGAGATCCGACCACGCCGCCACCGCTGTCGACCCCTTCGGAGAACTCGGCCAGCACCGCTTCGACCAGCTCGGCCTGCACCACGCCGAGCCGGGCCACGGCGCGGGTGATCTTGGCGATGTCCTCGGGCGCCAGCTTGCGCATCAATTCGGAGCCGCGTTCCTCGCCAAGGCACAAAAACAGGATCGCCGCCTTTTCGGGTCCGCGCAGCCGCCTGAGCGGCGGGGTGGGGGGCGTCGCTGCGGCGCGGACGGGGCTTTGCTCGGGGCTGCGCGCGGGCGCGGCGGTCATCGCATTCATCGTCATCCTCCGGCCAAGGGCACGTAGCTTTCCATCAAGCTGCCCGCCAGCATGTACCAGCCGTCGATCAGCACGAAAAAGATCACCTTGAAGGGCAAGGAGATCAACACGGGCGGCAGCATCATCATGCCGGCGCTCATCAATATCGAAGCGACGATCAGGTCGATCGCCACGAAGGGCAGATAGATCAGGAAGCCGATCGAGAAGGCCCGGCGCAATTCCGAGATCATGAAGGCCGGGATCAGCGAACGCCAGCCCGCATCATCGGCGGTCTCTGGCACGGGCAGGGGTTCGGAGCCGTCGGCGCGCGCGGCGAGGCCTTGGAACAGCTCGAGATCGCGCGGGCGGGTGTTGGCGAACATGAATCCCTTGAAGGGATCGCCGATCCGCATGATCGCCTGCTCTTCGGTGATGGCGTTGTTCATCAAGGGCTGCAACCCGTCCTCCCAAGCCTCTTCGAAAACCGGCTGCATCACGAAGAAGGTCATGAACAGCGCCATCGACGACAGCACAACGTTGGGCGGCGTCTGGTTCAGGCCCAGCGCCGAGCGCAGGATCGAGAACACTATCACGAAGCGCGTGAAGCTGGTCATGATCATCAACAGGCCCGGCGCAATCGACAGCACCGTCATCAGCGCCACGAGCTGGATGATCCGCCCCGACAGCGAGGCCCGCTCGTCCGTGCCCGGGGCCGCGTCCGAGAACACGTCGCCCAACGCCCCGAGCACGCCCGCGCCGTCCTGCGCCGAGGCGGGCAGGGTTGGCAGGGCGATCAGCACGAGGGCCGCGATCGCGATCAAGTGGGGGGCGCGGGGCATCGGTTCTGTCAGTCGCCCGTCACATAGTCCTTGACGATCTCGGTGAGCGAGACGCCGATCCGCGCGTCGCCCAGCTTCACGAGATCGCCGCGCGCCACGAGGCGATCGTTGATGACGATCTCCACCGGCTCGCCGATGCGCTTGTCGAGCTCGATCACCGAACCGCGCCCGAACTTCAAAAGCTGCGCGATCGGCAGGCGTGCGTGGCCCAGCACGATCTGCACGTCGAGCCCGACGTTCATCATTGCCTCGATATTGCGTCCGCCCTTGGGGGCCTCGGCTTCGGGCGCGTCGTCGAACAGAGCGGCGGCGTCGTCCTCGATCTCGGGGAACTCGGCGCCGGTGGTCTTGGTGGGGGTCTCCGTCACGTGCGGTCCTCCGGTGTGGGGGTGGGACGGGCATGGGCCCGAAGGGTGTTCAGGATCTCGTCGCAGATCGCGGCGAAGCTGTAGTCGAGGCGCCCGCCGTCCCAAGCCACCCGGACATCGCCGGGGGCAAGGGTGGGATCGCCGGAAATGGTGGTGCGCGCCGCAATGCCGCGGCTCTCCACGAGATCGGTGACGTCGCGGTGCAGCGCCTGTGCGCCGTCGGGCAGGGCGATCTCGAGCCGCGCGGTGCCTAGGCCGAGCCGCAGGCCGCGACGGATCTGCGACAGCGTGCGGGCATGGGCGCGGTCCTCTAAGATCTCCGGCAGCACCTTCTCGGCGGTGGTGGCGGCATAGCCGAGGATCTGGCGCTCGAGAGCGGCGCGGTGCTCGGCCTGCGCGGCCATGACCGCATCGAGCCGCTGCGCGATCCGCTCGAGCGCGGCCGAGCGGGCCTCGGTCTCGGCGGCGCGCGCCTCGGCTTCGGCCTCGGCCCGGCCTTGCGCGTGGCCCTGTGCCAGCGCCTCGGCGCGCGCCTCGGCCACGGCGGCGAGCAGATCGTCATCGGAATGGCGCGCCTTGGCCAGCTGCACGACGGCGCGCCGCTCCTCGGCGATCTCGCGGTCGAAATCCCTGTCGAAGAGCGTCATCTCAGGCCTCCTCGGCCAGCCAGCCCTGAACGACCTTCAAGGAGGCCTCGGGCTCGTTCTCGACCATCTCGCCGACGGAGACGAGGTTGCGCATGCCGATCTTGCCGTCGACCGACGCGAGCGAGATCATTTCGTCGCCATCATAGGTCGCGAGTTGCTGCTCATAGGGCAGCATCGCCTGCTGGCCCGGACCACGCGCCCCGTTGACGGCCGCGGGCACGCCTCCTGCCGCCCCGGCCATGCCCGGCAGGGCCTGGGCCTGGGCCGGTGCGCCTTCAAAGCTCAGCTGACCGGCGCCGCCATTGGCCCCCGCGAGCGCCAGATCGGGCGCCACTTCGGGCAGGACGCGCCGCAGCATCGGGCGCAGGCCGAAGGCCAGCACCGCCGCCACCAGCGCCAAGGCGAAGGTGCCGCGCAGGATCGCGCCGAAGTTCTGGGCGATAGTCTGGCCAAGCGACAGGCCGATCGGCGCGCCGACATCCATCGAGTAATCCATGAAGCGCAGGCTGTCGACGGAGACGAGATCGCCGCGCGCCTCGTCATAGCCCACCGCCGAGCGGACCAACTGTCCGAGCCGCTCCAGCTCTTCGGGGCTGCGCTCCTCATAGACGGTCTCACCGTTGCCGGCGACGTTGTAGATGCCGTTGACCAGCACCGCGACCGAAATCCGCTCCACCGAGCCGGGCTCGCGCACGGTTTCGCTCTGGGTCGAGCCGATCTCGTAGTTGACGATCTCGTCGGTACGGGTCGAGGTCGAGGCGGATTGGTCGCCGTTGACGTCTCCGCCCAGTTCGGGGGGCAGGTTGTTGCCGACGCCCACCTCGGTCTGGGTGCCTTCGCGGTCCTGGTTCTCTTCCTGACGGGTCTCGGTCGAACGCACGACCTGCTGGTCGGGGTTGAAGCTCTGTTCGCGGATCACCTGCCGCTCGGTCGACAGATCGACATTGACCTGCACCCGCGCGTTGCCCGCGCCCACGCGGGCGGTCAGCATCTCGGTGATCGAGCGTTGCAGGCGTTCCTGCATCGAAGCGCCCGCCGCCTGCACGCCGGCGTCGCCCTCGGTTTCCTCCGACAGGATCGTCTCGCCGCTGGCCGACAGGACGGTGACGCGCGACTGTGCGAGGTCCGGCACGGCGGAGGCCACGAGCGCCCGGATCGCGAGGCCCTGACGGCGCGAGATCGACGAGGTGGCGCGACCGCGCACGATGACCGAGGCCGACGGCTCAGGGCGGGTGCGCGAGAAGGCCTCCCGCTCGGGCAGCACCAGATGCACGCGGGCCGCGTCGATGCCGTCGATGGTCTGGATCGAGCGGGCCAGCTCACCTTCGAGCGCGCGCAGGCGGCTGACCTGTTGCATGAAGCTGTTCATGCCGAGGCCCGAGGATTGATCGAAGATTTCCCAGCCCGCGCCGCCTTCGCCCGGAAGACCCTGTTCGGCCAAGGACATGCGCGCGCGCGCCACGTCGTCTTGCGGCACGTTGACGATCGTGCCGCCGCCCGACAGCTCGACCTCGAAACCGTCCTGCTCGAGCGCCGCGACGACGCGGCCCGCGGTGGCAAGCGACAGGTCGGAGTAGAGCGGCGCGAAGTTCGGCGCGAGCACGAGGTTCAACCCCACGAGCAGCGCCGCGACAAGACCGATGCCGGTGGCGCCGAGCGCGATCAGCCGAGGACGGCCCAGGGCCGAGAGGTTTTCGATGATGGACTGCACGCAAGGCCTCGCCGCTACGGGTCTTTGTCCCGAAACTATCCGCAATACAGGTCACGGAACAAGTATAGTCATGGATAAGTTCTTGCCTGTTCGGCCCAAAGAACACATATTGTCCATGTTCCGACGACCCAGCGGGAACCAAAATGACAGATGTGAATGCAAAGATGATTGGCAAGGAGAGCGGCGCCCGGCCGGGGCGACTGCGCCTGATCCTGCTCGTGCTGTTGTCGGTGATCGCCCTAGGCGGTGGCCTCGTCGCGGCGGTGGGGCCTGCACGCATCATGGAGTTGGCCGGGCTTGGCGGTGGCGATGATCCGGATCACGCCGAACAATCCGGCGCCGGAGAGGATCACGAGACCGCCCCCGAAGAAATCCGTTCGGCGCTGGCCGCGGATCCGTCGCGCATGGCGATGCCCTTCGAGGAAATCATCGTCAACATCACCGCGACCTCGGCCGCCGGTCGGCAGACCAGCCGGTTTCTCAAGCTCGATCTCGCGCTCATCTACGATTCGGCCGCCCCTGATGCTGCACGGCTGCAAGAGCGGCAGGTCTACATGCGCGACAGCTTTCAGGACTACCTGCGCACGCTCGACGAGCGCGACCTGCGCGGCAGCCTCGGGCTGGCGGACCTCAAGTCCGAACTGCTGCGCCGCGCCCGCGCCGTGTCGGGCGGCGAGGCCCCCCGCGAAATCCTCGTGTCCGACATGATCGTCCAGTAGGAATGACCTCCATGATCCAGCGCACGCTCCGTGAGCCCGAAGGTGGTCTCACTGATGGCAGCATCGAAGAGCAGATCATCCAGATGGCCTCGCTCAGCTACGAGCGCCTGCCGCTGCTGGAGGCGATCTTCGACCGCTATGCGCTGGCCTTGGGCAGCGCGTTCAAGACCTTTGCCGGGATGCCCTCCGAGGCAGTGCTGACGAAGTTCGACTATCTGCCCTGCGCCTCTGCGCTCGAGGCCATCGGCACCCCGGCCCTGACGGCGGTGGCGCGCGCCGAGCCTTGGGATGGGCGCATCGGCGTGTCGATGTCGCCCGACCTGTTGTTCTCGGTGCTCGAGATCATGCTGGGCGGTCGAGGCGGCAGCACGCAGGAGTGGAAGCCACGCAGCTTCACCGCGATCGAGCGGCGATTCGGTCAACGTCTGGCCGAAATGGTGCTGGCCGAGCTCGAAGCGGCCTTCGAGCCGGCGGGTGGCGTGAAATTCCGGGTCGATCATCTGGAAAGCAGCCCGACCAACGCGGTGCTGGCTCCGCCCAACGCTCCGGCGGTGCGGATCACCTTGAAGGTGAGCCTCGAGGATCGCGGCGGCACTTTGGATTTCGTGATCCCCGACAGCACCTTGGAGACCGTGCGGCCGATGCTGTCGCAGAACTTTCCGGGCGCCGATCTGGGCGGCGACAACGGCTGGCGCGAGGCTCTGGGCCGCTCGATCTCGGGCTCTGAGGCGCGGATCACCGCCGTGTTGCACGAGGTCCGTGTCGGTCTGCGCACGGTTCTCGACTGGGCACCCGGCGATGTCATTGACCTTGGGGTCGACATGGATCACGAGGCAACCGTATCGTGCAACGGTCAACCGATGTTTCGCGCCGCGATGGGGCGACGCAAGAACGGTGCGGTGGCGCTGCGCGTGACCGATGACCTCGGCGACCAAGAGAAGGAGCGCGCCGGTGACCTTGCTGATTGATGCGATGATCCTGGCGATGCTGGCGGGTGTCCTTGGCTATGCTTGGATGGTGGACCGCCGGGTGCGGCTCCTGATGGAGACGCTGCGCGAGCTTCAGCCGGTGATCACCGCCTATGCGGCGGCGGTCGACAAGTCCGAGGAATCCGTCCGCGACCTAAGCAGCATGGCGCGCAGCCTGACCGAGACCCCTGTGGCCGCCAAAACCCAGCCCGCCGCTGCCCGCGATGCCGCCGCCCCGCGCGCCGGTGACAAGGCCGGGCCGCGCGCTGGCGACAAGGTCGCGCGCGCCGCCCGCGCCCGCGCGCAGGCCGCGGGCGTCACCCGCGTCACCGGCAAGACCGAGCTGGTGCAGGGCTTTTTCGACAGCGTGCGAGAGCGCGATCAGTGAACACGCCGCGTCCCTTTCAGATCGTGCTCGGCGCGCTGGCGCTGGCCGGTGTCGCCAAGGCGGCGCTGCTGGTGGGTGACATCGGCGCGCCACGGATCGACGATGCTCCCGCGCGGCCCGGCATGTTCGTCGGCGCCGCCAACGCGGCGGCGGGCGACCCTGCGCCCGAGGACGCACCCGCACCGGCACCCGTCGCCCCCGCGATCCCCGAAAGCTGCGCCGCCCCTGAAGAGGTGTTGTCGGCCATCGCCACCGAGCGCGGCCTGTTGCACGAACAGCGTGCCGCGCTGGACGAGCGCGCCTCCGAGATAGCGCTGGCCGAGGAAACGCTGTCGATCGAGATGGCGCGGCTGGCGGAGCTGCGCGGCGAACTCGAAGGGCTGATGACCAAGATCGACGAGGCACGTCAGGCCGATGTCGCCCGTCTGGTGGCGCTCTATGTCAACATGAAGCCGCGCGAGGCCGCGACGATCATGAACGATCTCGACATCGAGGTCGCGGTGACGGTGTTGGGCGCCATGCCCGAGCGCGATGCCGCTCCGGTGCTCGCGGCGATGAACGTGGTGCGCGCGCAGGCGATCTCGATGATCATCCTCGAGCGCTCCAAGCTGCCGGGCGACCAGCGGCTCAACGGCATCCGACTCCAGTAATCGTCAGTCCTCCTCGCGCAGCGCCGAGCCTTCGGGCGGGGCGCGGCGGATGCGGCGCTTGAGATCCATGATGTAGCCGATGATCTCGGCCACCGCCTGCCAATGCTCGGCCGGGATCGCGTCGTCGACCTCGACCGCCGCATGCAGGGCGCGCGCCAACGGCTTGTTCTCCACGATGGTCACGTCGTTCTCGCGCGCGATCCGGCGGATCTGCGCGGCGATGAGATCGGCCCCCTTGGCGACACAGACCGGCGCGCGATCGAGCCCCGGCGTGTAGCGCAGCGCCACCGCGTAATGCGTTGGGTTGGTCAGCACCACGGTCGCCTGCGGCACCGCCGTGGCGATCCGCTGCTGCGAACGCTTGCGGCGGATCTGGGCGCGCTTGCCCTTGATATGCGGGTCGCCTTCGCTGTCCTTGTGCTCGTCGCGGATCTCCTTGAGGCTCATCCGCTGTTTGCGGATGTAATCCATCCGCTTCCAGATGATGTCGATCAGCGCCACCACCGCGAGAAAGGCGGTGGCCCCGATGAGCATGCGCACCACGGCGCCGCGCGCATGCGGCAGGAGCGTCTCGGGCGCAAAGCCCGGCGCCTGCCAGATGTCCATGACCGAAGAGCGCACCGCGAGCAGGGCGATCACCGTGATCACCGCGACCTTGGCGATGTTCTTGCCGAATTCGACGAAGGCATCGGCCGAGAACATCTTCTTGAAGCCCGAGCCGGGGTTGAGCTTCGACAGCTTGGGCTTGATCCGTTCCAGCGCCACCACGGTCTGGCCCTGGATCAGCACCCCGAACAGCGCCGCCAGCACCATCACCAGCACCACGGGCGCCAGCGTCGTCACCACCGTGCCCACGAGGGCCTGCGCCATGCCGCTGACATCGCGCAACCCTGCGGTGCCCGAGCCGATCTCGATGCTGCCCGCGGAATCGAGAAGCCCCGAAAGATCCCCCGCGAGCCGTGGCAGCAGCGAGGGCAGCAGGTAGAGCGAGATGATGAGCAGCGCGAAGGCGCTCATCATGTTGCCGGTTTCCTTTGAGGAGGGGACGTCGCCCTTTTCGCGCGCCTTGCGCAGCTTGGACTCGGTCGGCTCTTCGGTCTTGCTGCTCTTGTCTTCGTCCGACATCGCGCCCCCCTAGAAGCTGAAGCCCACGAGCCAGTCGCCCAGCGCCTGCACCGTCCCCGATAGCATGGCCGGACCCGCGAGCACGAGGCCCAACAGCCCGGTGGCGATCAGGATCGGTGCCGCCACGAAGAACACCGGCAGGCTCGGCATCGCGCGGTTGGCTAGCCCCATCCCGAGGTTGAGCACCAGCGACAGCACATAGAAGGGGGCGGCGAGCGAAACCCCGAGATAAAAGCTCTCGGCCACCGCGCGCACCATCTGCTGCGCCAGATCGCCCAGCATCAACCGACCCGGCGGAAACAGTTCGTAGCTGTCGAGCAGGGCCATGATCATCACATGGTGCAATTCGGTCGCGAAGATCAGCGCCACACCGGCCATCAGCAGCGCACCGGCGATCAGGGTCGAGCCTTCGAAGCTGCCCGTTCCGGGAGCGAAAGCGTTGGAGAGACCCGCCACCATGCCGACCTGATAGCCCGCAAATTGCAGCGCCGAGAACAGGATGCGCGCCATGGTGCCGATCCAGATCCCGATGGTCACCTCAATGGCGAACATCGACAACAAAACCACGGGGGCCGTATCGGCCAGCCCGCCGATTGGCGCCAGCGGGGCGATGGCCGCGCTGAGGGCGAGGCCGAACAACAGCCGATGCCGGGCCGGTATCGTCTGCTCACCAAACCCCGGCAGGAACATCAGTGCCGCGCCTAGCCGCGCGAAGACGAGGCCCGCGACCAACACCTGCGACACGAGAAACTCGGCCAGATCCAAACCCTAGCCGCCGATGGTGGCGACGGTGCGCAGCGCCGCCTTGCGATGCACCTCGTTGTGCGAGATCACCTGCGTCATCGGGCTCACACGTTCGAGCATGGAGCGCACGAAGCTGCGGACCTCGGGGCTGACCATCAGCGCGGGCCATTCGTCCTGCTGAGCGAAACGCTGGATCTCCTTGCGCGCCTCGAGCACGAACTCCTGCACACGCTGCGGCGACATCAGGAAATTGCGCTCGTCGCCGTTCATCCGCACCGCGCCGTTGAACTCGGTCTCCCACGACGACGACATGGTGATCACCGGCACGAAGCCCGAAGGGTCGGTCAGCGCGTGGCAGATCTGGTTCGACAGCCGCCGCCGCACGTGTTCGGTGATCAGCGTGACGGACGAGGTGGTGCGCCCGGCCTCGGCGATCGCCTCGACGATCAGCGGCAGGTTGCGGATCGAGATCCGCTCCAGAAGCAGCGCCTGCAGCACGTGCTGCACGAGGATGGTCGGGCTGGTGCCCGAAATTTCGCCCGCGAGCTTCTGATACGGGCGCGGCAGCCCCTCGATCAGCTCCTGCACCGCGCCATAGGTCAAAAGCTCGGGCATGTGCTGCTTGATGATCTCGGTCAGATGCGTGGTGATGACGCTCTCGGGATCGACCACGGTGCAGCCAGCCGCCTCGGCCTCGTCGGCGAGGGCCTGATCGACCCAGACCACCTCGAGCCCGAAGGTCGGGTCCTTGGTGCGCTGGCCCGGCAGCTCGATCCCTGCCTCGGCGGGGTTGATCACCATCATGCCGGTGGCGCGGATCTCGGAGGTGGCGGCGGCCACGCCCTGCACGGTGATGGCATAGCTATCGGCGGCGAGGCTCGGGTCGTCCTTGATCCGCACCGAGGGCAGCACGAAGCCGAAATCGCGCGCAAACAGATGGCGCAGGCTCTTGATCTTGCCCGGAAGCGCGGCGTCGGGGCGGTTGATCAGCGGCACCAGCGCGCCGCCGAGATCGAGCCGCAGGTCGTCGAGCTTCAGCGTCTGCTGAACGTCGTCCTCGGGGTCCTTGGTCGCGGCCTGCGCGCTCTCGACGGCTTGGACGGCCTCGCGCGCCACCCGCGCCTTGGCCTCGCGGTCCATCACATAGCCCAGACCCGCCATCATCGCCGCGAGGATGGCAAAGACGGGCAGGGGAAAGCCCGGCAGCAGGCCGATGCCGCACAAAAGCCCGGCGGCCATGTAGAGCGCCTTGGGAAACTTGCCGAGCTGCGCCAGAACCGCTTCGTTGGCCGCGCCCTCGGTGCCGCCCTTGGTGACGATGAGACCGGCGGCGAGCGAGACGATGAGCGCCGGGATCTGGCTCACCAGACCGTCGCCGATGGTCAGCGTGGTATAGACGTTGGCGGCCTCGCCGATCGGCAGACCGTGCTGCACGACGCCGATCAGAATGCCGCCGACGATGTTGATCATGGTGATGATCAGGCCCGCAACGGCGTCGCCGCGCACGAATTTGGACGCACCGTCCATCGCCCCGAAAAACCCGCTCTCGTCCTCGAGTTCCTTGCGGCGCTTCTTGGCCACGTCCTCGTCGATCAGACCCGCGCCGAGGTCGGCGTCGATCGCCATCTGCTTGCCCGGCATCGCGTCGAGCGAGAAGCGCGCCGCCACCTCGGCGATGCGGGTCGAGCCCTTGGAGATGACGATGAAGTTGATCACCACGAGGATCGCGAAGATCACGATGCCGATCACGAAGCTACCTGCGACGATGAAGCGCGAGAAGCCCTCGATCACGCCGCCGGCGGCCCCCGGCCCGGTGTGGCCCTGGCTCAGGATCAGCCGGGTCGAGGCAACGTTGAGCGACAGCCGCAGCATGGTGACCACGAGCAGGAGCGTCGGAAAGCTGTTGAAGTCGAGCGGCCGCGGGATCCACAGCGCCACCATCAGGATCAACGCCGAAAGCGCCAGCGACACCGCCAGCCCGAGGTCGAGAAGCACCGAAGGCAGCGGCACGAAGAGAACGGCGAGCACCGCCGTGACGCCGAGCGCGAAGCCCACGTCGCGGTTGGCGAGGCTCATGCTGAGCAGCGCCGACGGGGCCTTGATCTCGGGGGTGGGTTTCTGGCTCATGCGCGCCTCACGAGGATGGGGTGGTGAGGGACATCACCGGTCTGAGCGGCGCGTCGCTGTAGATGCCGAACCGCGCACCACTGCCGCCGCCGGTCTGGGCGCCGCCCGCCGACCAGCCACGACGCATCGATCCGGCACCGCGTTGGCGCGGCGTGGGCGCTGGGGCCAGCACGGGGCCGCCGGAAGCACCGGAAGCACCGGGGGCGGCGATGTCGCGAAATCCCGCGATCCGCTCGTTGGCGACCTCGATGTTGCGGCGTAGCGCCGCGAGATAGATGCCTTGTGCCTCGGGGGTGCGCGAATGATAGGCCCCCGCCGCGGCGGTCCAGTCGCCGAACTCATCGAACAGCCCGCGCAAGAAGCGCGCGGCATAATCGACGTTCTGCGCCGGATCGAATCCCTGTCTGGCATCGGCAAAAGCGTCGGGGTGCCAGCGCAGGTTGATCTGCATGCAGCCCACGTCGATGCTTTCGATGCCTGATGCGCGCCGCTCGGCGATCCAGCCCAGCGCCGCGTCGCGGCTCTCGAACAGGCGGCCTTCACCGGCGGCGTTCACCGCCCAGGGCCAGATCGTGAGATGGCCGCCGCGCGTCACCCCTGCCTCCTGAATGCCGATGGCCAGAAGCAGGTTGCCCGGGATGCGGTGGCGCAGCTGCGCACGCAGGATCTCGGCCACGCAGACACCGCGTTCGAGCGGGGCGCCGCGCGCGTCGCCACCCGCCACGGCGCGCGAAGCGCCCAGCGACTCGCTGCCGCGATAGAAATCGCCCCAGCCGGCGAGGCCGGGCCGGGGCACCAGCGCCGCGACTAGCGACAAGGCAAGCGCGAGGCGTTTCATGCGCCACCGCTCGCGATCAGGTCGAACACCCGGTCCGACAATCGCGTCAGCGTGGCATAGATGAAGGGGGTGGCTGCGAGCAGACCGAGAAAGATCGCCGCGATCTTGGGCACGAAAGTCAGGGTCAT
Source organism: uncultured Limimaricola sp. (assembly GCF_964022235.1). NCBI lineage: Bacteria > Pseudomonadati > Pseudomonadota > Alphaproteobacteria > Rhodobacterales > Paracoccaceae > Limimaricola > uncultured Limimaricola sp. The sequence goes on from NZ_CAXHZL010000004.1 coordinate 231,923, forward strand.
TTCCTGAATCTGGGTCAGCGCCTGAAAGAAGGCGATGACAAGGCCGACGCCCAGCGCCAGCGCAAGGATCGGGCCGGAGCCGATCAGCACCGTGAGGATCGTGTCCGACAGGATATCGTAGGTGTCGCTCTCGTTCATCGCCGCCCCCGCGTCCCCGTCGGTGCCGCGATCAGAGCGGCATCCGCATGATTTCCTGATAGGCCTCGACGACCTTGTCGCGCATCGAGACCATCATTTTGACGGTGCTTTCCAGCTCGAGCGTCGCTTCGACGACACGCTGCGTGCCGACCTCGCCCGTCAGGCCCTTCTGCGCGACCGTTTCGGCCTCGCGGATGGTTTCGACCGCGTTGGTGGTGGCGCCGCGCAGCATGTCGGAAAAGCTTTCGCCCTCGCCGGCTGCTTTGGCGGGGCCGGGAAGGCCCGACAATTCCTGCGAGGACCGGTAGGCACCGCGGACGTTGGAGGTGGAGAGGATCGACGAGAACTCGGTCATCGGTCAGCCTTATCTGAGAAGGTCGAGCATCTGGGTGCGCATGTCGCGTCCGGCTTCGAACATGTTCATGTTCGCCTCGTAGCTGCGCGAGGCCTCGCGCATGTTGCCCATTTCGAGGATCGGGTTGACGTTGGGCATCTTGACCATGCCCTTCGCGTCCGCCGCCGGGTGTGCGGGGTCGTGCACCAGTGTGAAAGGGGTCTTGTCGCGGCCGATCTGCTCGACCTTGACCATCGAGGCCCCCATGTCGCGGTCGACCATTTCCTCGAAGGAGAGGGTCTTGCGGCGATAGGGATCGGCGCCCGGCGTGTTGCCGGTCGAGTCGGCGTTGGCGACGTTCTCGGACACGACCTTGAGGCGTTCGCCCTGCGCCCGCATGCCGCTGGCGGCGATGGCGCTGATCGAGGAAAGCGGATCCATGGCGATCTCCTAAGCGCTCAGCGCTGGCCGGTGACGGAAAGGGTGAGCAGGTCGTGGCCCTTGCGGTAGAGCTGCGCCGCGAGGCGGTAGCTTTCGCTGACCTCCGCGGCCTTCACGGTCTGTTGTTCAAGCACGACGGTGTTGCCGTCGATCGAGCGCTCCCAAGCGGCGACGTCTGTCATCACCCGCGGGCCGCCGTTGCCGCCGCTGCCGGTGGAGATGTGCCGCGCATTGGTGGTGGCCATGCCGGATTGCGTGCCCGCCAGCATCGACTCGAACCCAGCCACATCCTTGGCCAGAAAGTCGGGCGTGTTGGCGTTGGCGACGTTCTCGGAGATCACCTTTTGGCGCGCCGCGAGCCAGTCGAGCCGCTTTGAAGCAAGAGCAAAGAAGGACATGCCGTCGAGCATTTGCGTTTCCTTTCCGGTCGAGCATGGATAGCATGTATAAATTGGCATGACTACCGGGGTGAGTTCCATGCAGACCGCATTTTCCGATCTGACGTCGCAACTGCGCAACGCTCCCGAGGCGCGCGTGACCGGCGAAGTGCGCGCGGTGCTGGGTCTGTCTCTCACGGTAAGCGGGCTCGAGCGCGCGGTGGGCATCGGCGGGCGCTGCACGGTGCATGGGGCGCGCGGAGCGGTTTTGGGCGAAGTCGTGGGCATCGACGCGCGCGGCACGCATCTGCTGCCCTTCGGCTCATGGGCGGGGGTGGTGGTGGGCGACAAGGTCGAGAGCAGCCCGCGCGGCGATCTTGTGCGCCCGGACGCGGCGTGGATCGGCCGGGTGGTCAACGCTCTGGGCGAGCCGCTCGACGGTCGCGGACCTCTGATGGAGGGAGAGGCCCCCCGGATGGTGCGTGCCGGGCCACCCGCCGCCTTCGCGCGCCGCCGCGTCGGCGCGCGGCTCGACACCGGCATCAAGACGCTCGACGTCTTCGTGCCGCTGTGCCGGGGCCAGCGCATGGGCGTCTTCGCGGGCTCCGGCGTCGGCAAATCGACCCTGATGGCAATGCTGGCGCGCGGCGCGCAGGCCGATGTGATCGTCGTGGGGCTGGTGGGCGAGCGGGGCCGCGAGGTGCAGGACTTCATTCAGGAGGACCTTGGCCCCGACGGCATGGCGCGCTCGGTCATGGTGGTCTCCACCGGTGACGAGCCGCCGCTCATGCGCCGTCAGGCCGCCTGGACCGCGACGGCGGTGGCCGAGCATTTCCGCGATCAGGGCCTGCAGGTACTGCTGCTTCTCGACAGCGTCACCCGATTTGCCATGGCGCAGCGCGAGATCGGGCTGGCGGCCGGTGAGCCGCCGACCGCCAAGGGATACCCGCCCACCGTCTTCGCCGAGCTGCCGCAGCTTCTGGAGCGTTCCGGTCCCGGAGCCGAAGGGCAGGGCGACATCACCGGGCTCTATACGGTGCTGGTCGACGGCGACGACATGAACGAGCCGGTGGCCGACGCGGTGCGCGGCGTGCTTGACGGTCACGTGGTGCTCGACCGCGCCATCGCCGAGCAGGGGCGCTTTCCGGCGGTGAATATCCAGAAAAGCATCTCGCGGATGCTGCCGGCCTGCCATTCGCCCGCCGAATACGCTGTGCTGCAGGCGGCAAGGCGCAGCCTCGCGCGGCACGCCGACATGGAGGAGCTGATCCGCATCGGGGCCTACAAGGCGGGCTCTGACGAAGAGGTCGACGCCGCGATCCGCTTTGCGGCCCCCGCCGACACCTTCCTGAGCCAGCGCAAGGGCGAGGCGATGGTGGCGGATGAGAGCTTTGCCGAGATCTACCGGATGCTGAGCGAAGCCGGGATCAACGTGGCCCTGCCCAGATCGCCCGCGCCCCCTGCGCCGTTGCGCCGCGTCGGGCAGGTGGCCCCGTCCGCCTGAGGGGGCTTTCGCGCAGGCGCGCGGGGCGCTAGACCGGTCCGCTCGAAACGGCCCTCCCGGGGCCGTATCCGGCGGAGAACACCATGCATCCTGTGGCCTGCGGCATCGATTTCGGCACCTCCAATTCCACCATGGGCCTCGGTGCCGCGCGCGGTGCGACGCTGATCGCGCTCGAAGGCGAGGAAACCACGCTTCCCAGCGCTGTGTTCTGGGAGGTGGACGATCCCGCGCCGATCTTTGGCCGCGCTGCGATCTCTGCCTATGCCGAGGGTGAGGAGGGGCGGCTGTTGCGTGGCCTGAAAAGCACGCTTGGCTCGTCGCTCATCACCGAGCGCACCGCCATCGGCCGCCGCTCGGTGAGCTTCGTGGAGATCCTGGGGCATTACTTCGGCCATCTGCGCGCGCGACTCGATGCCGCGGCGCCGGGGGTGGAGCGTGCGGTTCTGGGTCGCCCCGTGCATTTCGTCGATGACGACCCGACGGGCGACGGCGCGGCGCAGGATGCGCTGGAGGAGATCGCGCGCGGGGCGGGCTTCACCGAGGTCGGTTTTCAATACGAGCCGATCGCGGCCGCGCTGCATTACGAGAGCGGCATTTCCTCCGAGGAGCTGGTGCTCATCGTCGACATCGGAGGCGGCACATCGGACTTTTCGGTGGTGCGCGTTGGCCCCGACCGCATGGCGCGACCCGACCGCGCGGACGACATCCTTGCCAACGACGGCATCCGGGTGGGCGGCACCGATCTCGACCGGCTGCTGAGCCTTGCCGCCGCGATGCCGCATCTGGGCTTTGGCACCCCGATCCGCGGGGGCAAGGGCGACATGCCGCGTCACTACTATGTCGATTTCGCCACGTGGCACCGCATCAACCGGCTGTACGCCGCCCGCGCCTTGTCGGACCTCAAGGCGCTGTTGCGCGAGGCCGACGCGCCCACCTTGGTGGCGCGGATGGTGCGCGCGGTCGAGGATCGGCGCGGCCACGCGCTGGCGATGGCGGTTGAGGGCGTGAAGGTCGCGCTCTCGGAAGAGGAGGCCGCGCGTCTCGAGCTGAAGCCGCTGGTCGGCGGGCCGAACCCGGTTGTCACGCGCGCGTTGTTCGAGGAGGCCGTCACCGCGCCGCTCGAGAGGATCGGCGCGCGCTTGGACGCGGTGCTGGCGCAGGCCGGGATCGGGCCGGACGCCATCGGCACGGTGTTCATGACCGGCGGCTCAAGCCGTCTTCCGGCGCTCCGCGCTCTGGTGGCCGCACATCTGCCTGGGGCCAGAATCGCCACCGGCGACATGCTGGGCTCTGTCGGCACCGGTCTGGCCTTGGAGGCCGGTCGCCGTTTCGCCTGAGGGTGACTTTACTCTCCAAATACTCAAATCCGCCGCATCGCCCCGGGCACTCACGCAAAAGGCCCGGGCGATCCGCCCGGGCCTTTGCCTGTAGTGCTGGCCGATCAGAGCGGCCGCTTGATCCATTTCGAGATCACGCCGACGATGCCTTCGCGGAACAGCAGCACGCCGAGCACAAAGATCACGCCCTGAATCACCGTGACCCACGCGCCCATGGAGGCGAGGTAGTTCTGCATCGTCACCACGATGGTCGCGCCCAAGAGCGGGCCGAACACCGTGCCGACCCCGCCCAGAAGTGTCATCAGCACCACTTCGCCCGACATCGACCAATGCACGTCCGTGAGCGATGCCAGTTGGAACACCTGGCTCTTGGTGGCACCCGCCAGCCCGGCGAAGGCCGCCGAGAGCACGAAGACCATGAGCTTGTAGCGGTTGACCCTGTAGCCCAGCGAAATCGCGCGCGGTTCGTTCTCGCGGATCGCCTTGAGCACCTGACCGAAGGGCGAGTGCACGATGCGATAGAGAAACAGGATGCCGCCCAAGGTCACGGCGAGGACGAGGTAATAGAGCGCCTCGTTGCTGTCGACCGGGAAGATCCCGAACAGGGAGCCGCGCGGCACCGACTGGATGCCGTCCTCGCCGCCGGTGAAGTCGGCCTGCAGCGCGAAGAAGTAGAACATCTGCGCGAAGGCCAGCGTCACCATGGCAAAGTAGATGCCCTGCCGCCGGATCGCGAGCGCGCCGATCAGCAGCCCCAGCAGGGCCGCCGCCAGCGTGCCGACGAGGATCGAGGCCTCGGGCGTCCAGCCCCAGACCTTGGAGGCGTGGGCCGCCACGTAGCTCGCGCCGCCAAAGTAGGCGGCATGGCCGAAGGACAAGAGCCCGCCGAAGCCCAGTAGCAGGTTGAAGGCCGCCGCGAAGAGGGCAAAGCACATCACCTTCATCGCGAAGACCGGATAGACCAGCAGCGGCAGCACCGCGAGCACGATCAGCAGCACCGCAAAGATCGCCATGTGCAACTTGGGCATGCCCACGGTCGCGGGGCGGCGTTCGTTGGGACCGGGTTGGATGTCGCTCACGCTCATCAGTTGTTCCTCCCGAACAGGCCTTCGGGCTTGATCATCAGCACGATGGCCATGATCACGAAGATGACGACGGCCGATCCGGCGGGGTAGAACACCTTGGTCAGGCCCTCGATCACACCAAGGCCAAATCCGGTGACGATCGCGCCCATGATCGAGCCCATGCCGCCGATCACGACAACCGCGAAGACGACGATGATCAGATCCGCGCCCATGTTCGGGTTCACCGAGTAGATCGGTGCTGCGAGCACGCCCGCAAAGCCCGCCAGCGCCACGCCAAAGCCGTAGGTCAGCATGATCATCAGCGGCACGTTGATGCCGAAGGCGCCCACGAGGGTCGGGTTCTCGGTCGCAGCGCGCAGATAGGCGCCGAGCCGGGTCTTTTCGATCACGAACCATGTGCCGAAGCAGACGATGACCGAGGCCACGACGACCCAGCCCCGATAGTTGGGCAGGAACATGAAGCCGAGGTTCTGGCCGCCCGAGAGCTGCGACGGGATCTGATAGGGCAGGCCCGAGATGCCGTAATAATTGCGAAACAGCCCCTGAATGATCAGCGCGACGCCGAAGGTCAGCAGCAGCCCATAGAGGTGATCGAGATGATACAGGCGCCGCAGCGCCAGTTTTTCGAGGATGATGCCCGAGGCGCCCACGATCAGCGGCACCAGAAGCAGCGCCCACCAATAGTTGATGCCGAGGTATTCAAGGAGCATCCACGACACGAAGGCGCCCAGCATGTACTGCGCGCCGTGGCTGAAGTTGATGATGTTCAGAAGGCCGAAGATCACAGCGAGCCCGAGCGACAGGACCGCGTAGAACGACCCATTGATCAGCCCGAGCAGGAGCTGCCCCATCAGAACCTGCGGCGGAATGCCTAGGAGTTCGAACATGCCTGTCCCGTTCTTGTCAGTTGGCCCCCGAGGGGGCGGGGGTGGGCGCGCCTTTGGCGGCGCGCCCGGTCAGGATCAGCCCTCGTTGGCGAAGGCGCAGCCCGAACCTTCCATCGGCAGGAACGCTTCCTCGCCGGGGATGGTGGACACCAGCTTGTAGAGGTCCCACTCGCCGGTCGATTCCTCGGGCGTCTTCACCTCGTAGAGGTGCATGTCGTGGATCACCCGGCCGTCCTTGCGCACATAGCCCTTGCCGAACAGCGGATCGTCGAACTCGTTGGCCTTCATCCATTCCGCGACCACGTCGCCATCGGTCGAGCCGGTGGCCTCGACGCCCGCGAGGTAGTGCATGGTGCCCGAGTAGACACCGGCATGAACCATGGTGGGCTTGGAGCCGAACTCTTCCTCGAAGCGGGCCGACCATTCGCGGGTCTTGTCGTCGTGATCCCAGTAGAAAGCCTCGGTCAGAACGAGACCTTGGGCGGTCTCGGCACCAAGGGCGTGCACGTCGGTGATGAACATCAGCAGGGCGGCGAGCGATTGGCCGGACTGGGTGATGCCGAACTCGGAGGCCTGCTTGATGGCGTTGACGGTGTCGCCGCCGGCGTTGGCCAGGCCGATCACGTCGGCGCCGGAGGCCTGCGCCTGCAGCAGGAAGGAAGAGAAGTCGGTGGCCGGGAACGGGTGGCGCACCGAGCCCACCACTTCACCGCCGGACTCGCCGACGATCTTCATGGTTTCGCCTTCCAGCGAATGGCCGAAGGCGTAGTCGGCGGTCAGGAAGAACCACTTCTTGTCGCCGCGCGCGGTCACGGCGCCGCCGGTGCCCTTGGCCAGCGCCGCGGTGTCGTAGGTCCAGTGGATCGTGGTCGGCTGACACTGGTCGGTGGTCAGCGAGGTGGAGCCCGCGCCGCTGTCGATCAGCAGCTTGTTCGCCTTCGCGGTGATGTCGGCCACGGCGAGCGCGGTCGAGGAAGTCGGCACGTCGAGGATCGCGTCGACGCCGTCTTGATCGTACCACTGGCGCGCGATGTTCGACGCGATGTCGGGCTTGTTCTGGTGGTCGGCCGAGATCACCTCGACGGTCATGTTCTTGTCGGCGGCGCCGAAATCGGCGACTGCCATGCGAGCCGCGACGACCGAGCCTTCGCCCGAGAGGTCGGCATAGACGCCTGATCGGTCGTTCAGGACACCGAGCGTCACCTCCATGGCGTCCTGCGCCATCGCGGGCAGGCCGAAGGACGCGAGGGTCAGGGCTCCGAGAATGGTTTTCTTCATGTTTTCCTCCCAGTGGACGGCGCTTTTCATGCGCCTTGCAAAGCCATCAGACGCCCAGATAGGCGTGCAGCTTGTCGATGTTGGCGTCGAGTTCGGCGTTGGGGATCATGTCCACCACCCGGCCTTGGTCGACGACATAATGGCGATCCGCGACCGAGGCCGCGAAGCGGAAGTTCTGCTCCACCAGCACGATGGTGAAGCCCTCCTGCTTGAGCTGGCGGATCGTGGCGCCGATCTGCTGGACGATCACCGGGGCGAGGCCCTCGGTCGGCTCGTCGAGCAGCAGGAGCTTGGCCCCGGTGCGCAGAATGCGGGCGATGGCAAGCATCTGCTGCTCGCCGCCCGACAGCTTGGTGCCTTGGCTGCGCTTGCGCTCCAGCAGGTTCGGGAACAGCTGGTAGATCCGCTCGACCGAAAGCCCACCCTCGGCGATCTTCGGCGGCAGCATCAGGTTTTCCTCGACGTTGAGCGAGGAGAAGATGCCGCGCTCTTCGGGGCACAGCGCGATGCCGAGCTTGGCGATATGGCGCGGCTCGAGCTTGATCGTCTCGGCGCCGCGCATCGTCACCGACCCGCTGCGCTTGGACAGGATGCCCATGATGGCGAGCAGGGTCGAGGTCTTGCCCGCGCCGTTGCGGCCCAGAAGCGTGACGACCTCGCCCTCGCGCACCTCGAAGTCGATGCCGTGCAGCACATGGCTTTCGCCGTACCAGCCCTGCAGGCCCTCGACCTTGAGAAGGGCCTCACCGGTGGCGGCGGGGCGTTGGCTCATGGTGGCGGCGTCAGTCATGTCCGGCTCCGATATAGGCGTCGATGACGTCCGGGGATTTGGAAACGGCGGCGTAATCGCCCTCGGCGAGGATTTCACCGCGAGCCAAAACCGTAATCTTGTCAGAGAGATCCGCGACGACTTTAAGGTTGTGCTCGACCATCAGGATGGTGCGGTTCGCGGCGATCCGCTTGATCAGTTGCGAGGTGCGCTCCACGTCCTCGGAGCCCATGCCGGCCATCGGCTCGTCGAGCAGAAGCATCTGCGGGTCGAGCGCCAGCGTCGTGGCAATCTCCAGCGCCCGCTTGCGCCCATAGGAAAGCTCGCCCGCGCGGTTGTCGGTGAACTGGGTCAGGCCCACCGCGTCGATGTGTTCGCGCGCCTCGTCGTCGAACTGGGTCAGCCCGCGCTCCGAGCGCCAGAAGTCGTAGCTGTCGCCACGCTTGCGCTGCAGCGCGATGCGCACGTTCTGCAGCACGCTGAGATCAGCGAAGACGGCCGAGATCTGAAAGCTTCGCACCATGCCGAGCCGGGCGATGTCGGCGGGGGCCATCTTGGTGATGTCGCGCCCGTCATAGGTGATGGTGCCGCGCGTCGGCTGCAGGAACTTGGTCAGCAGGTTAAAGCAGGTGGTCTTGCCCGCGCCGTTGGGTCCGATCAACGCATGGATCGAGCCGCGCTCGATCATGAGGTCGACCTTGTTGACGGCGACAAAGCCCTTGAATTCCTTGGTGAGCCCTTCGGCCTTCAGAACGGCGTCCATCAACGGCCGCCCCGCGATTGCGGCACGGCAAGCGTGATCTTCGTCACGGCCTTCCTCCCAATATCCTCCCGCCTCCGTTTCTCCCCGGGCGGTTTGAATGGAGGCTAGGCAGCGGGTGGGGCGGCTGTCAACTGCGGGCTTCAGGATCGTGCCGCAGACGCGAGGTCAAGGCGCGTTTGCGCGGAATTGTGGCGGCCAATGCCAAGAGACCGGGCGATTTTTCCGATGCCGCACCGCATCGGAGCGTTGCGACACAAGGCCCCGACGTGCCATGACGTCGCGCAATGAATTGCCCACGAGGGAGGGAAGGATGCGCGCGCTCGCGGCGGTCGTCACCGCCATATCGGCCCTGAACCGGATCATCGGCCACGTCTTCTCCTGGCTCGCGCTGGGGATCGTCGTGGTCTGCTTCACCGTGGTGGTGCAGCGCTACGTCTTCGCCGTCAGCTTCATCTGGATGCAGGATCTCTACATCTGGCTCAACGGCGCGATGTTCACCGCCGTGGCGGGCTTTGCGCTTTTGCGCGACGACCACGTCCGCGTCGACATCTTCTACCGCCCTGCCTCGATCCCCAGAAAGGCGTTGATCGATCTGATCGGCGTGGTGCTGTTCCTGCTGCCGTTCTGCGTGATCGTCTATCTCTACGCGATGCCCTTCGTGCAGCGGTCCTGGAGCTACTTGGAGGCTTCGGCCAACGTCGGCGGCATGCCGGGGCTGTATATCCTCAAGAGCTTCATCATCGTCTTTGCGGTGCTGGTCGGGCTTCAGGGCCTCGCGATGGCGGGCCGTTCGATCCTGACGCTCGCCGGGCGTGACGGGCTGCTGCCCGAAAAGCTGCGCTATACCCTGACCCCCGATCACGCGACCGAGGCTGCCGAATGATGGACATGACGCTTATCGGTGAGATCCTGTCGGGTCTCATGTTCTTCGGCATCATCGGCTTTCTGATGCTGGGCTTTCCCGTGGCCTTCACGTTGGCGGGCGTGTCGCTGCTGTTCGGCCTTGTGGGCTGGATGATCGGCGTGTTCGACCCGTCGAACTTCGGCAGCCTGCCAAGCCGTTACATCGGCTTCATGTCGAGCGAGGTGCTCGTCGCGGTGCCCTTGTTCATCTTCATGGGGGTGATGCTGGAACGCTCGCGCATCGCCGAGCAATTGCTGCTCACCATGTCGAAGCTGTTTGGCAACCTGCGCGGGGGCTTGGGTCTCTCGGTGGTCATCGTCGGCGCAATGCTCGCGGCCTCGACCGGCGTCGTCGGCGCCACGGTCGTCACCATGGGCCTCATCTCACTGCCCGCGATGCTGCGCGCGGGCTACGACCCCAAGCTCGCCACCGGCGTGATCTGTTCGTCTGGCACGCTGGGGCAGATCATCCCGCCCTCGACGGTGCTGATCTTCATGGGCGACATGTTGTCGGGCATCAATTCCCAAGTGCAGATGGAGAAGGGCAACTTCGCGCCCACGCCGGTTTCGGTCGGCGATCTCTTCGCGGGCGCGCTGCTGCCGGGCCTTATGCTGGTTGTCCTCTATTCGGCGTGGATCATCTTCAAGGCGATCACCGATCCCGAAAGCTGCCCCGCCACGCCGGTGCCGCTCGATGAAAAGCGTGGGCTCTTCAAGGAGGTGCTGGTCGCGCTTCTGCCGCCGCTCTTGCTGATCATGGCGGTGCTGGGCTCGATCCTGGGCGGCGTGGCCACCCCGACCGAGGCGGCCTCGGTGGGGGCTGTCGGCGCGATCATCCTTGCGGCGCTGCGCTGGCGGCTGTCGCTTCGGGTGCTGCACGAGACGGTGGTGGCGACGGCGACGATCACCTCGATGGTGTTCATCATCCTGTTCGGCGCCTCGGTCTTTTCGATCGTGTTCCGGCTGATGGGCGGCGACAACCTCGTGCACGAGTTCCTGTCGAACCTGCCAGGCGGGGCCTATGCGGCCGTGATCGTCGTGATGGCGATCATGTTCGTGCTGGGCTTCATCCTCGACACCTTCGAGATCATCTTCATCGTGATCCCGATCACCGCGCCGATCCTGCTGGCGCTCGACATCGACCCGATCTGGCTCGGCGTGCTGGTGGGGATGAACCTGCAGACCTCGTTCCTGACGCCGCCCTTCGGCTTTGCGCTGTTCTATCTGCGCGGCGTCGCCCCTGCGAGCCTGCCGACCTCGGCGATCTACCGCGGCATCATCCCCTTCGTGGTGTTGCAGCTCATTGGCATCGCGATCCTGTTCGCCTTTCCCGGCATCGTGACCTGGCTGCCGACGGTGCTTTAACCACCGCAAACCCGGTCGAACGGAACGAAAAAGCCCGGATCTTTCGATCCGGGCTTTCTCTTTTTCCGTAGGGGTCGGGATCACATCTCGAAGTACTGCTGACGCGCGCGGATGAAGTTGGCGTCCGCCGTCTCGCCCTTGGTGCGCAGCAGCTTGAGCGAGGAGATGAAGCTCTCGGTGGTGCGCTTGGTCAGGTCGTCGCCGGTGTCGCGCAGTTCGGTCAGCACTTCCTTGGAGGCCTCGGCCGCAGCCTTGAGGATCTCCTCGGGGAACTGCTGCACCTTCACGCCGTGCTCATTCACCAGAGTGTTGAGCGCACGCGGGTCGTTGGCGGCGAAATCCGCCGTGACCATGTCGTACTCGGCCTGCGACACGTCCCGGATGATCGCTTGCAGATCCTCGGGCAGGGCGCTGTATTTCGCCTTGTCGACCACCAGCTCGGTGGCGAGGCCCGGCTCCACGAAGGAGGGGAAGTAGTAGTTCTTGGCGACCTGATGGAAACCCAGTGCCAGATCGTTGTAGGGGCCCACGAACTCGGCCGCGTCGAGCGTGCCCGACTGCAGCGCCTGAAAGATCTCGCCCGCCGCCATGTTGGTAGCGGTGACGCCCAGCTTCTCCCAGACCCTGCCGCCAAGGCCGGGCGTGCGGAAGCGCAGGCCCTTGAGGCTGTCGAGACCGGTGACCTCTTCGCGGAACCAGCCGCCGGCCTGGGTGCCGGTGTTGCCGGACATGAAACCCTGGACGCCGAACTGGTCATAGACCTCGTCCCACAGTTCCTGACCGCCCATGTGGCGCATCCAGCCCGCCAGCTCGCCCGAGGTCATGCCGTAAGGGACGCCAGTGAAGAAGTTCAGCGCCGAGGACTTGTTCTGCCAATAATACGCCGCCGAATGCGACATCTCGGCGGTGCCGTCGATCACCGCGTCGAGCGACTGCAACGGCGGCACAAGCTCGCCCGCCGAATAGACCTGGATCGTCAGCCGGCCGCCCGAAGCGGCGGTGATGCGGTCGGCGAGGCGCTGGGCACCGACGCCGAGGCCCGGAAAGTTCTTGGGCCAAGTGGTGACCATGCGCCAGGTGATGTTGCCCTGCGCCACGGCGGGGGCGGCCAGTGCGGCGGCGCCGGCACCCAGACCGGCCTTGGTGATGAACGAACGACGATCCACGCGTCTCTCCCTGTTCTGTCTGTCTGTCCCGCGCCCCTCCCGGCCGCGGTCACTCGGGCGAGATAAATCCATGCGCAGGGGACTTGTCCAGCCTCTCGCGGCGTTGAGGCATCGGCGGCGGCCTGCCGGGGGTGGGCGAGGCTGTTGACGGCAAAGGGCAAATGGATTCATGTCCGCCCGAGCGCAGGAGAGAACGGATGACGAACCCAGACAGCCAGCTTCCCGCCGTTTCACCGCGCCTCTCGATCGAGATCGACGCCGTGGCGCGGCTCGGGTTTGTCAGCGCGCAGGCGCGCAGCTCGGTGATCCGGTCGCTCGCAATCGATCATGCGGGCGAGACGGCGGTCACGGGTGCGGAGCTGCACTTGTGGGCCGAGCCTGCGGTGCTGCGGCCCCGAAGCTGGGCGATCGAGCGGATGGCGCCGGGCGAACGGCTGGAGATCACCGACCTTGCGGTCGTGCTCGATGCCGTGCGGCTTGCCACGCTGGATGTCGCAGAGCCTGCGACGCTGCGGCTAGAGCTGCGGCAGGGTGGGCAGGTGTTGGCCCGCGCCGAGCGCACGGTGAGCCTGCTGGCGCGCGACGAATGGGGCGGTTTGGGCGAAATGGCGCATCTGCTGCCCGCCTTTGTGCGGCCCGACGCCGCCGTCACGGCGGGGCTGGTCGCGGCGGCGACGACGCTTCTGGAGCAGGCCGGGCAGGGCGCACCCGACGGCTACCGGTCGGGCGATGCGGGCCGGGCCTGGATGCAGGCGGCGGCGGTGTGGTCGGCGGGCTTGGGCTGGGGTCTGCGCGGGGCCGTGGCGGGCGGCGGCGTGGCGGCGCAAGGACAGGTGCTGCGCGCGCCGAGCCGCATTCGGGCCGAGCGACTGGCAACCCCTTTGGACGCTGCATTGCTGCTGGCGGCGGGGGCCGAGGCGCTGGGCCTGAACCCGGTCGTGGCCTTTGCGCAGGGGCGGGTCTGGTGTGGCGTCTGGCTGGTGGATCGCGACCTTGGCCGCGTGGTGGAGCCCGACGCGGTGGCGCTGCGCAAGGCGATCGCCGCGCGCGAGCTTCTGATGCTCGACCCTGAGCTTCTGGGGCGGGGGGCGTCCTTCGAGGCGGCGGTGACGGCGGGGCGTCAGCTCGGCGACGAGGCGCAGGAGGCGGGCTTCATCGCCGCGATCGACGTGACGGCGGCGCGCGCGGCGGGGATCGCGGCCCTGCGCGACACCGTGCTCGACCCCGCGCCTGAGACGGGCGAGGCCGTGGCGCCGCCGCTGCCCTTCGCCCCCGGCGCCTCGGATCTGCCGGTCTCCGAAATCGAAGAGGTCCCCGACACGCCCGAAGGCCGGATCGAGCGTTGGCAGCGCAAGCTGCTTGATCTGTCATTGCGCAACCGGCTTTTGAATTTCCGCGACGGACGCGGCTCGGTGCCGTTCCTGTGCACGGACATGGCCGCGCTTGAGGATCGTCTTGCAGGCGGGGCGAGCGCGACCCCGGTGGCAATGGAGGAGGCCGAGAGCCTTTCCGCCGACGAAATCGCACGGCGCGCGGCGCAGGCGCAGGAGCGCGGCCGCCTCGCGGCACCGCTCTCTGGCACCGATCTGCAATCGCGCCTCGTCGCACTGCACCGCCGGGCCAAAAGCGACATGCAGGAGGGCGGCACCAACACGCTGTTCCTTGCCGCAGGCTTCCTGCGCTGGCGCCGCGAGGGCGAGGACCGGGCCTACCGCGCGCCGCTCCTGCTGATCCCGGCGCGGCTGGAGCGGCGGTCGGCCAAGGCCGAGTTCCGCATCACCCATCTCGAGGACGAGGTGCGCATCAACGCGACGCTGCTCGAATTCCTGCGCCGCGACTTCGCGCTGTCGGTGCCCGGTTTCGACGGGGATCTGCCACGCGACGACAGCGGCATCGACCTTGCACGGATTTTCGATCTCGTCCGCCTCGCGGTGCGCGACATGCCCGGCTTCGAGGTGATCGAGGATCTGGCGCTTTCGACCTTTTCCTTCGCCAAGTTCTTGATGTGGGAGGATCTCGTCGCGCGCAGCGACGACCTGCGCGACAGCCCGCTGGTGCGTCACCTGCTCGACGGGCCGGAGACGGCCTATCCGCAGCCCGACCTGCCGGTGATCGCGCCGCGCGATCTCGACCGGGCGCTGATGCCCGCCGATCTGGTCACGCCGCTTCCCGCCGACAGCAGCCAGCTCGCCGCCGTGGCGGCGGCAGCACAGGGGCGCGACTTCGTGCTCATCGGCCCGCCGGGGACGGGCAAGAGCCAGACCATCGCCAACATAATCGCGCAGGTGATGTCGCAGGGGCGGACCGTGCTCTTCGTGGCCGAGAAGGCCGCCGCTCTCGACGTGGTGCATCGCCGTCTTGCGGCGCATGGCTTGGGCGACGCCTGCCTCGAGCTGCATTCGAACAAGACCGACCGCGCCTCGGTGCTGGCGCAGCTCGGGCGCGGCTGGGACCGCGCGGCGCGGGGGAGCGAGGCGGATTGGGTGCAGGTGACCGAGGATCTGCGCCTCACCCGCGATCAGCTCAACGCCTATGTCGCGGCGTTGCACCGCAACGGACGGCAGGGGTTTTCGGTGTTCGACGCGATCGGGCGCGTCGCCGCGGGCGAGCCGCCGTTCCGGCTCGTCTTCCCCGGACCGGATGCGCATGACTTTGCAAGCTACGCGCGGCTGCGTGACCTCGCGGGCGATCTGGAGCGTCTGGCCGAGGTGGCCGGGCGCGACGCGCCGGTCGATCTGCTGTCGGGGGCCGAATGGTCCTTTGACTGGCAGGAGCGGTTTCTCGGCGCGGCGGTGGCGCTGGGCCGCGCGGCGCGCGGGCTGGACCGGGCGCTGGGTACGCTGTGCGACCGGCTCGGCCTCGCCCCTCGGGCGACGCGCATGACGGCGCGGCGCGAGCTGCTCATGGGGCTGGTGCCGCTAGCGGCAGAGGGCGCGCCCGATCTGTCGGCGCTGCCCGATCTGCCGCTGGCCGAGCTGGACCGCGCCGTGGCGGCGCTTCGCGAGGCCGAGGCGGCGATGGCCTCGGCGCGCGGGCGGCTGTCTGCCGATTACCCCGATGATGCCGACACCCGGATCGATGTCGCCGCCCTCGACGCCGATTGGCGCGCCGCCCAAGCCGGGGTCTGGCCGCTCTCGGCGCTGGCGAAGCGGCGGGTGCGCGGCGTGCTGCAGAGCCATGCGCGTTCGGGCACGGTCGATCCCGGCGGCGATCTCGATGCGCTGCACCGGCTTGGGCGGGCGCGAAGCCAACGCGATACCTCGCCATTGGCGCGGCTGTCGGGTGAGGGGTTCGGGGCCATGGTCGCGGCCCACCGCGCGCTGGAGACGGCGCTGGCCGGGCTCGCGGGCGAGGGGGTGGAGCCCGCGCGGCTCGGCGCGGTGCGGGCCGAGTTGCGCCAGCCGGGGGCGGGGCCCCTGCGCGCGGCACTTTCGGCGCTCGAAGCGGCGGATGCCGAAGCGGCGGCGGCCAGCGAGGCCTTCGAGGCCTTGGGCGGGCGAGTGCCCGAGGACACAGCCCCCGCCGATCTGGCCAAGGCGCTGGAGGCGCTGGACGCCCAAGCCGCGCGGCTGGCGGATTGGACCCGCTGGGTGGCGCTGCGCCGCAAGGCCGAAACGGCTGGTCTGGGTCCGCTGATCGTGGCGATCGAGGCGGGCAAGCTCGACCGGCCCGCCCGCGCCGCCTTCGAGGCCGCCTATGCCGCATGGTGGCTGCCGCGCGCGATGGATGCCGAGCCGCTTCTGCGCGACTTCGCCCATTGGGCGCAGGACGATCTTGTGGCGCGGTTCCGCATGCTCGATGACCGCGCCGCTGCCATGGCCCCCGCCGAGGCGCTGCGCCGGATTGGTGGCGATCTGCCCGCGCGAGACACGGTGCCGCGCGCCTCCGAGCTTGGCGTGCTGCGCCATCAGCTCGGGCTCAAGCGTCCTTCGATGCCGATCCGGCAGCTCTTGGGGCAGATGCCCGACAGCCTGCCGCAACTGGCCCCTTGCGTGCTGATGTCGCCGCTTTCGGTGGCACAATACCTGCCCGCCGGTCAGCCCGCCTTCGACGTGGTGATCTTTGACGAGGCGAGCCAGATCACCACATGGGACGCCATCGGCGCCATCGCGCGCGGGCGGCAGGCAATCGTGGTGGGCGACCCCAAGCAGCTGCCGCCGACCAATTTCTTTGGCCGATCCGACGAGGAGGACGACGACGAAGAGCCAGACGCGCTGTCCTTGCGCGACATGCCGTCGATCCTAGACGAGGTGGCGGCCTCCGGCGTGCCGGTGCGCAGGCTCGACTGGCACTACCGGTCGCGCGACGAGGCGCTGATCGCCTTCTCGAACCACTTCTACTACGACGGCGGTCTCGTCACCTTTCCCTCGCCGGGAACGGCGGGCGAGGCGATCACCCTGCACCGGGTCGAGGGGCGCTATGGGCGCGGCAAGGGTCGCACCAACATCGAGGAGGCGCGCGCCGTTGTCGCGCTGATCCGCGAGCGTCTGATGGCGGCGCTAGCGCAGCCCGAAGGCCAGCGTCACAGCCTCGGCGTCATCACCTTCAACGGCGACCAGCAGGCGCTGATCCTCGATCAGCTCGACGCGATGCGGCGCGAGGTGCCGGAGCTGGAGTGGTTCTTCGACGAGGCGCGCGACGAGCCGGTGATCGTCAAGAACCTCGAGAACATCCAAGGCGACGAGCGCGACGTGATGCTGTTCTCGGTCACCTTCGGGCCGGATCTCGCGGGCAAGCTCTCGATGAACTTCGGCGCGCTCAACACCGAGGGCGGCGAGCGTCGGCTCAATGTCGCGATCACCCGGGCGCGGCGCGAGCTGCATGTCTTCGCCTCATTGGGCGCGGAACACATCGATCTGGGGCGCAGCCGCGCCCGTGGCGTCGCCGATCTCAAGGCGTTTCTCGATTATGCCGATCGCGGCGCCGTGGCGCTGCCCGCGCGCGACGGTGGCAGCCTCGGGCCCGCAGAGAACCCCTTCGAGGAGGCGGTGGCGCGTGCCCTCGAGGCCAAGGGCTGGGAGGTGCGCTGCCAGATCGGGGTCTCGGGCTACCGCATCGACCTCGCGGTGGTGCATCCCGACCGGGGCGGGGCCTATCTGGCGGGCGTCGAATGCGACGGGGCGACATACCATTCGGCGGCCACCGCGCGCGACCGGGACCGCGTGCGCCAGGCGGTGCTGGAGGGGCTTGGCTGGCGGATCGAAAGGGTCTGGTCGACCGATTGGTTCCGCGCGCCGGGGCACGTGGCCGATCGGCTCGACGCACGGCTGCGCGCGGCGCTGGCCGCGGATCGGGCACGGCGCGAGACCGAGCGGCCCAAGCGGTTGTCACTGCCCGCGCCGCAAGGCTGAGAGGGCGGCGAACGGCAGGAGCGATGGCAAGCCTTGACCGGCCGACGCAGGGTCACTAGCCCTGTGGCATGGCCGGTCACGGGGCCGACGATGGCGTCGTCCGTTCCCCCCGGCCACCTCGTCATTTTCGTCCCGGACGCCCGGACGGCCGCGCCCCTCTGACGGGGGGCGTGCATGTTGGGAGACGCCCATGATCCGACCCCGCACCAAAAGCCCCGTCGCCCCCGCCCGTCGTACAGATCACGGCTCCACCGGGACCGGGCTTGCGTTGATGATCCTCGCCATGGCGCTGCTGCCGGTGGGCGACACGCTGGCCAAGCTGCTGACGCAAGCCTTGCCGCCCGCCGAGGTGGTGCTGTGGCGCTTCGCTTTCCAGAGCACGATCCTGCTGCTGCTGGCCGGGATTTTGCGCCACAGACTGCGCGGGGCGATGTTTTCGCCCATCCTTATGCTGTCAGGGCTCTGCGCGGTCGTCACCATGGGCGGTCTTGTCGGGGCCCTTGCAGTGATGCCGATCGCCACCGCCATCGCGATCTTCTTCGTGGAGCCGCTTATCCTCGTGCTGCTCGCCGCGCCGCTCTTGGGCGAAAAGGTCGGCCCGCGCCGTTATGCCGCCGTCGCGGTGGGCTTTGTGGGCGTGCTGGTGGTGATCCGGCCGGGGTTCGAGGGCTTCACCCCGGCGGCGCTGCTGCCGCTGGCCTCGGCCACGGGTTTTGCGCTCAACGCGGTGATCCTGCGGCGCGCCTCGGCCACGCGCTCGGCGCTCACGATCCAGACCGGGGCGACGCTCTATGCCGCGCTGATCGCGATGACGCTGTTCGGGGCAGGCTGGCTCTTGGGGCTGCACGCGCTCAACGTGCCGACGGCACCGGGTTGGGTCTGGGGGATGCTGCCGCTGGTGGGCGCGGTCTCGGCCGGGACCTTCCTGCTGATCGCGGAGGCGTTCCGCCGCTCCGAAGCGGGGCTGCTCGCACCGTTCCAATACCTCGAAATCGTCGGTGCCGTGGCCTTGGGCTATCTGGTGTTCGGCGATCTGCCGGATGCGGCGACCGCGTTGGGCATGGCGATCATTCTCGGCTCGGGCGCCTATGTGGTGCACCGCGAGCGGGTGGCCGCGCGGCAGGGCGACGCCTCGGACAGAGCACTCGCACCGCAAGCATGACAAGAAACGGCGGACCGGGGCCATGCCCCGATCCGCCGCCCTTTGCACTCGTTTCCCGTTCACTCGACAAACATCGCCGCGACGCCTGCCCGGCGCGCGCCCGAAGGCTCAGGCGCTGGTCTCGGGCAGGTAGAGCGCACCGCCCTCGCGGAACTTCTCAGCCATCTTCGCCATGCCCTCTTTCTGGGCCTCGGACCGGATGTCGTGGCTGATCCGCATGGAGCAGAACTTGGGTCCACACATGGAGCAGAAATGTGCCGTCTTGTGGGCATCCTTGGGGAGCGTCTCGTCATGCATCGAGCGCGCGGTGTCGGGATCGAGCGCGAGGTTGAACTGGTCTTCCCAGCGGAACTCGAACCGCGCGCGTGACAGCGCGTCGTCGCGCAGCTCCGCACCGGGATGCCCCTTGGCGAGATCGGCGGCATGAGCGGCGATCTTGTAGGTGATGACGCCGGTCTTGACGTCGTCGCGGTCGGGCAGGCCCAGATGCTCCTTGGGCGTGACGTAGCACAGCATGGCGCAACCGAACCAACCGATCATCGCGGCGCCGATGCCGGAAGTTATGTGGTCGTAGCCCGGCGCGATGTCGGTGGTGAGCGGCCCCAGCGTGTAGAACGGCGCCTCGTCGCAGCAGGCCAGCTGCTTGTCCATGTTCTCCTTGATCTTGTGCATGGCGACGTGGCCGGGGCCCTCGATCATCACCTGACAATCGTGCTTCCACGCGATCTGCGTCAGCTCACCCAGCGTCTCCAACTCCGCGAACTGCGCGGCGTCGTTGGCATCGGCGATCGAGCCCGGGCGCAGCCCGTCGCCCAGCGAGAACGACACGTCGTAGCGGCGGCAGATCTCGCAGATCTCCTCGAAATGCTCGTAAAGAAAGCTTTCGCGGTGATGGTGCAGGCACCACTTGGCCATGATCGAGCCGCCCCGGCTGACGATGCCGGTGACCCGATCGATGGTGAGCGGTACGTGATGAAGCCTGAGCCCTGCGTGGATGGTGAAGTAGTCCACGCCCTGTTCCGCCTGCTCGATCAGCGTGTCGCGGAACACTTCCCATGTCAGGTCCTCTGCGATGCCGCCGACCTTCTCGAGCGCCTGATAGAGTGGCACCGTGCCGATCGGCACCGGAGAATTGCGCAAGATCCAGTCGCGGATGTCGTGAATGTCGCGGCCCGTGGAGAGGTCCATGACCGTGTCGGCGCCCCAGCGGATCGCCCAGACCATCTTCTCGACCTCCTCCTCCATCGAGGAGGTGACCGCCGAATTGCCGATATTGGCGTTGATCTTCACGAGGAAGTTGCGGCCGATGATCATCGGCTCCAGCTCGGGATGGTTGATGTTGGCGGGGATGATGGCGCGGCCGCGCGCGATCTCGTCGCGCACGAATTCGGGCGTCACGTGATCGGGGATCGCCGCGCCGAAGCTTTCGCCGTCGCGCGCGCGGGCCAGCGCGGCATCGCGGCCCATGTTCTCGCGGATCGCCACGTATTCCATCTCCGCCGTGACGATGCCCGCGCGGGCATAGGCAAGCTGGGTGACAGCGCGGTCGCCCGTCGCCCGTCGCGGCGCATGAGTGCGCGGAAAGGGGCGCAGCTTGTCGCTTGTCTCTATGCGCCCGTTGTCCTCGGGGCGGATGTTGCGGCCCTCGTAGTCTTCGGTGTCGCCGCGCGCGATGATCCATGCCTCGCGCGGGCGGGCCAACCCTGCGGCGGTGTCGATCGCAGCCTCGGTGTCGGTATAGGGGCCGGAGGCGTCATAGACCCTCACGTTTGGCTCACCGGCGCTCGGGTGCAGCGCGATCTCGCGCATTGGAACGCGAATGTCGGGATGCAGCGTCCCGGCCTTCCAGACCTTGGATGAAGCGGGGAGCGGACCGGTGGTCACGCGGGGCAGTTCGGGTGGGGTGGTGTTGATCGTCATGCGGCGTCCTTGCGTCGGCGGTGACGATCCAGAACGACAGCGGGGGTGGAGAAGCGGTGATGGAAAGGGAGTCGCCCCAAAAGCCCAGCAGCCGCGCACCGTCCCTACGCCAGTATGAACTGGATCAGGTTCGAAGGGTCTGCGCGCGCGTGGGCCATAGCGGCCTCGCCAGCGATATCTCAGCCCCTTGCCGGGGCCCCCCTGGTGAAGTGCGGCCACCCTGCCGTCGCGGCAGGGCGGGTGTCAAGCGCCGCGCGGACGCGTCTTGCGCATCATCGCCGTCACCGCCCGAAAATCGGGGTGGCTGGCGATGTCGGACACCTCCAGCGGCGCACGCGGCCGCCAGTTGGGATAGTCGTCCACCGTGCCGGGCATGTTGGTTGGCGCCTTGGGGCCCACCATGTCGGCCAGCCGCACACCGACGAGGGCAGCGCGGGTGCGCGCGAGATAGCGGTAGGCCGCGACCAGCACCTCGCGCGGCATCTCCTTCTGGCGCGGCAGGCGGCCACGCAGCGCGCCTGCGCGGCGCATCGCATCGAGCAGGGCACGGCGCTCGCGGGCGCGGTCCTTGGCATGGGCGTCGCTGTCCTCCTCGCCCACGAGACCGAGCTTGCGGCGCAGCGCGATGTCTTCGCCCGCCCACCAGCGCTCAAGCACCGGCAGGTCGTGGGTCGACAGACAGGCCAGCGCGGTGGGGCGGTATTCCTCGGGGCGCTTGAAGCGATCGCCGTCCTTTTCGAAGTAGAGGATCGAGTAGGACAGGATGTTGGCCGCCTGCATCGCCTCGCGAAAACCCGGCGGCACGAAGCCCAAGTCCTCACCAATCACCACCGCCTCGCGCGCGCGGCTCTCTTGTGCCAGCACGCGCAGCAGGTCCGAGAAGGGAAAGCGCAGATGCGCGCCGGCGCTGGCGGGTTCGCCATCCGGGATCAGGAACAGCTGCCACAGCGCCATCGCGTGATCGATGCGCAATGCGCCCGCATGGGCCAGCTGCGCCGCGATCATGTCGCGGAAGGGAGCGTAGTCGTATTTGCGCAAGCCCCCGGGCGAGAAGGCCGACAAACCCCAGTATTGGCCATCGGCCGCGAAGACATCGGGGGGGGCGCCGACCGACAGACCGATCATCTGCGTCTCGCCGCCACCCCAGCTTGCCGAGCCGTCGGGGGCCTCGCCCACCGCAAGGTCGAGGTAGAGGCCGATACGCATGCCCGCCTCCATGGCGCAGGCCATGGCGGTGTCGAGCTGACGCGTGGCCTGCCATTGCTGCCAGAGATGAAACTGGACCTCGGTCGCGTTCTCATCGGCAAAATCGGTGACCTCTTTGCTTTCGACCTCGCGCAATGCCTCGGGCCAGCCGTGCCAGCCCGATCCATTCCCTTCGGCCACCATGGCAAGCGACAGCGCCTCGAACAGCGCGTGGCGGCGTAGCGGCTCGCCGCCTTGGCTCACGAAGGCGTCGAAGGCGGCCTCGTCACCGTCGAAGGGCTGTCGCGCGAAGGCCGCGCGCAGGGCCTTGAGCTTGGCGGGCACCACCGCGTCGTAATCGACAAGGTCGCCCGCGCGAAGCGCCGCCCCGTCGATGTCGCCCGCGTCGTGACCGGCCAGATCGTCGAGCGCGATGTAAACCGGGCTGAGAAAGCTGCGGGTCGAGGGGAAGAAGGGGCTGCGCCGCGTCGGATCGCCGAGGAACAGCGCGTGCAGCGGGTTGACCCCTAGGAAATCCGCACCGGCCCGGCCCGCAATGCGCGCCATGTCCGACAGGTCGCGGAAGTCGCCGATGCCGTGATTGCGCGCCGAGCGCAACTCATAGAGCTGACAGAACATGCCCCAGCCGGGTGCGTCATCGAGCCAACCGGGCAGGTGGCACACGCCGTCTTCGGGCACCACCATCTCCTGCGGCGCGGCCGCGCCGCTTGCCGGGGCGTCGGGATCGACGCCGATCTTGCGCAGGATCAGGCGCAGCGTCGCCTCCGGTACTGGGCGCGTGCCATCGCCGTGCGGGTCGTCGTATTCGGTGGTGATCCCGTGGTGACGGCAGAGATCGGCAAGGTCGGTCATGCGGGCTCCATGGAAAAAGGGCCGGGACAGCGCCCGGCCCGTGGTCATCGATCAGGCCGGATGTCCCGGCCCGACCTGTCTCAGCGGTTGGGAACGAGGATCATCGTGGCCAAGGGCGGCAGCCGCAGCGACAGCGACACCGAGCGCCCGTGGCATTCCTCCTGACGGCTTTCGATCCGGCCCGTGTTGACCACGCCAGAGCCTCCGTAAGCCTCGTCGTCGGTGTTCAGAAGCTCGACCCAGTCGCCGCCTTCTGGCACGCCGATGCGGTAATCCTCGCGCACCACCGGTGTCATGTTGGAGATGATCAGCGCCGGGCGCGTGCCGCTGTCAGCCTTGCGCAGGAAGGCAAAGATCGAGCGTTGGTCATCAGCACCGTCGATCCATTCGAACCCCGCCGGGTCGCAGTCGAGCGCATGTAGCGCCTTCTCGTCGCGGTAGAGCTTGTTGAGGTCGCGCACGAGGCTCTGGGTGCCCTTGTGCTTGTCATCCTCGAGCAGGTGCCAGTCGAGCGAGAGGTCGTGGTTCCACTCCCGCTCCTGTCCGAACTCGCAGCCCATGAACAAAAGCTTCTTGCCCGGATGCGTCCACATGAAGCCCAAGTAGGCGCGCAGGTTCGCGAACTTCTGCCAGCGGTCGCCGGGCATCTTGTTGAGCAGCGATCCCTTGCCGTGCACCACCTCGTCGTGGCTGATCGGCAGCACGAAGTTCTCGGACCACGCGTAGTGGATCGAGAAGGTCATCTGGTGGTGGTTGTACTTGCGGTAGACCGGATCGTTCTGGATGTAGCTCAGGCTGTCGTGCATCCAGCCCATGTTCCACTTGAAGTCGAAGCCCAGACCGCCGCTTTCCACGGGGCGGCTGACCCCCGGAAAGGCGGTGCTTTCCTCGGCGATGGTTCCGGCCCCCGGCGTGCGGGCCGCCACCTGCGTGTTGGTGCCTTTCAGGAACTCGATCGCGTCGAGGTTCTCACGCCCACCGTACTGGTTGGGGATCCATTCGCCTTCGTTGCGCGAATAGTCGAGATAGAGCATCGAGGCGACCGCATCCACGCGCAGCGCGTCGATGTGGTATTTGTCGAGCCAGAAGGTGCCCGAGCAGCGCAGGAAGTTCGCCACTTCGTTGCGCCCGAAGTTGTAGATCAGAGTGTTCCAGTCCTGATGGAAGCCCTGTCGCGGGTCGGCATGCTCGTAAAGCGCCGTGCCGTCGAAATTGGCGAGGCCATGCGCGTCCGAGGGGAAATGCGCGGGCACCCAGTCGACGATGACGCCGATCCCGGCTTGATGAAGCCGGTCGACCATCGAGGC
The DNA here is from genome assembly GCF_964022235.1 of uncultured Limimaricola sp. Classification (NCBI taxonomy): domain Bacteria; kingdom Pseudomonadati; phylum Pseudomonadota; class Alphaproteobacteria; order Rhodobacterales; family Paracoccaceae; genus Limimaricola; species uncultured Limimaricola sp. The sequence goes on from NZ_CAXHZL010000004.1 coordinate 256,068, forward strand.
GAACTGCTCGGGCGTGCCATGGCGCGAGGTCGGCGCGAAGAGACCCACGGGCTGGTAGCCCCACGATCCGGTGAAGGGGTGCTCCGAGACCGGCATAAACTCCACATGGGTGAAGTTCATCTCGGTGACGTAGTCGACCAGAAGCTCGCCGATGGTGTCGTAGTCGAGCACCTCGCCCTCGGCGCCGCGCCGCCAGCTTCCCAGATGCACCTCGTAGATCGAGATCGGCTGGTTGTGCAGCGGCGTCTTGGCGCGGTTCTCCATCCACTCGCTGTCCTGCCACGCATGGCGGTGCATGCCGTGCACGATTGAGCCGGTGGCAGGGGGCTGCTCCTGGCGGAACGACATCGGATCGGCCTTGAGCGGCTGCAGATCGCCATGCGCGCCGACGATCTCGAACTTGTAGAGATCGCCGATGGCGAGACCGGGCACGAACAACTCCCACAGACCCGCGCCAAAGCGGCGGCGCAGCGGATGACGGCGGCCGTCCCAGGCGTTGAAGTGCCCCACGACGCTGACGCGGCGCGCGTTGGGGGCCCAGACCGCGAAGCATACGCCCTCAACGCCCTCATGGCTGATCGGATGCGCGCCGAGACGCTTCCAGATTTCCTCGTGGCGGCCTTCGGCGACGAGGTATTCGTCCATTTCGCCCAAGACCGGCGTGAAGCGGTAGGGGTCGTCGCGCTCCCACTCGTGCGCGCCTGCCTTCATGCGCAGACGGTATGGCGTGCCGAATTCGAAACCCTCCGGCAGTTCGCCCCAGAACACGCCTTCGGGGTTCACGCGGCTGAGCGGCGCGATCTGCGTCCCCTCTGGCGTGATCGCCACCACCTCGGCGGCGTCTGGGGCAAAGACGGTGAGCCCCATCACGCCGGCTTCGGTCTTGTGCGGCCCGAGCAGTTCGAACGGGTCGCCCATGCGGCCGCGGATGATCGCTTCGACGCGGGAGGCATCGGGGGCCGATGCGGGCCGGGTGTCGCTCGCGTTGGTCGTCATTGGGTATCCTTTTCGTCGATCAGGTCGAGCAGGCCGCTCAGGGGAATGTCCACCCATGCGGGGCGGCTGGCAAGCTCGTAACCCACTTCGTACACAGCTTTCTGGATCAGGAAGAGGTCCAGAAGTGCCGCGGCAAATCCCTTGTCGGTAGGGTGCGCCGGACTGCCGTCGATCACCTCGTCGTAGGCGGCCATGAAATCGCGCACGGCGCCGCGGTGCCAGTCGCGGATCAGCGTTTCGGCCTCCTCTCCGTCGGTGCCCGAGCTTTCGGCCCAGCGCAGCGCCGATTGCGCGGCATAGTCGAGCGAGCGCAGCATGCCCGCCACGTCGCGCAGAGCCGAGGACTTGGCGCGGCGCTCCGCGAGCGTGCGGCGCGGCTCGCCCTCGAAGTCGATGATCACCACGTCGTTCTGCGCCATGAGCACCTGACCCAGATGGTAATCGCCGTGGATGCGGGTGCGCTGCCCCGAGGGCGTCATCCGCGACACCGCATCGATCCGCGCGATCAGCGTGTCACGCCGATCAAGGATCTGGCGCGCATGGTCGGCGGCGCGTCCGGGCAGGCCGGTCATGCCCTTGAGTCGATCGAGCGTCGCCACTGTCTCGACCCGCACCTCGTCGCAGAGCGCTGCAAGATCGGCAGCCGTCATCGGCTCGGCTGCGAAGGCCGCGTCGTCTGTCGGATGCGCCAGCGCGCGGTGCATACCGGCGGTACGCTGGCCCAAAGCCTCGGCGATGCCCAGAACCGGCAGATAGGGCGGGGCTTCGTCCTCGGTTCCGGTGGCCGCGTCCTGCAGATGCCGATCCAGCGCGTTGGTCAGCGCGCCCCAAGCATCGCCCTGATTGGCGACATAGGCGAAGGCCGCACCAAGCGAGGTCGCCTCCGCGTCGTCGGGACGCAGCGCGATCTCGCCCAGGAAGGCGGGCGTGCCGTCGAAGCCCGCGACATCGGTGAGGAAGCGAGCCACCTCGATATCGGGCTGGATCCCTTCACGCAGGCGGCGGTAGACCTTGAGCACCACCTTGTCGGAGAAGGCGACCGTGGCGTTGGACTGCTCGACATTGAGCAGCCGTGGCTCGCCCGGTTCCTCGATCTCGGCCATCGCGGCGCTGGGCGTGAAGACGAGACGCCCGCGCGGGGTGTCGGTCTCGTAGCCATCACGCAGCGCAGCGAGTAGCTCGCCCATCAGCGTCTCGTCGGCGGTGCCGTCGATCAGCCCGCCGACATTGGGGCCCTTGCGCAGCTTGGCCATGGTATAGCCCAAGGTGGCCGAGCCGAACGACACGCTGTCTTCGCCCCAGACCGAGGCCAGCGGCAGCAGGTAATGCTGCGTCTCGCCGCCGACCTCCACGTCGATCAGGCCCAGCGCACCGTTGCCGCCGATCTCGGCCAGAGGCTCGATGCCGACGCGGGTGATGCGCGCGTCCTTGGCGGCGAACCAGCGCTGGAGGGGCAGGAACTTGGGCAGCACGTCGGTGCCCAAGAGCCGCCCGTCGCGGCCCGAAATGGCCGAGGAGACGCGACCGTCGCGGGTGGTCAGCGTTACAAATTCCGGCAGGATCTGCTGCGGCGCGGTGTGCCAAGCGGGGGCCTGATCCTCGTCGGCCAGCAGGAACCAATAGAATCCATAGCTCGGTAGGGTGATGAGGTAAGGCAGGGCTCCGATCGGTGGAAAGGCCGAATGGCCGGTCAGCTCGATCGGCACGCGGCCCTGATAGGCCGAGAGGTCGATCTCGACCGCCTGCGCCGCCCGCCCCAGGTTGGCCACGCAGAGCACGCTTTCGCCCTCATGCTCGCGGATATAGGCGAGCACGCGGCGGTTGCTGGGATAGAGCAGCTTCATCTCGCCGCGCCCGAACACCGTGTGGTTCGAGCGGACCTGCACCATGCGGCGCATCCAGTTCAGCAGCGACGACGGGTCCTTGGATTGGCTTTCGACGTTGAGCGCCTGAAAGCCATAGATCGAATCCTGGATCGTCGGCAGGTAGAGCCGCTGCGGATCGGCCTGGCTGAAGCCTGCGTTGCGGTCGGGCGACCACTGCATCGGCGTGCGCACGCCGTCGCGGTCGCCCAAGTAGATGTTGTCGCCCATGCCGATTTCGTCGCCGTAATAGAGGATCGGCGTTCCGGGCATCGACATCAGCAACGAGTTCAGAAGCTCGATCTTGCGCCGGTCGTTCTGCATGAGCGGCGCGAGCCGGCGGCGGATGCCCATGTTAATCCGCGCGCGCTTGTCGCTCGCATAGGTGTCCCAGAGGTAATCGCGCTCCTTGTCGGTCACCATCTCGAGCGTCAGCTCATCGTGGTTGCGCAGGAAGATCGCCCATTGGCAGTCGTCCGGGATGTCAGGCGTCTGGCGGATGATGTCGGTGATCGGGTGCCGGTCCTCCTGCGCCACCGCCATGTACATGCGCGGCATCAGCGGGAAGTGGAAACCCATATGGCATTCGTCGCCATCGCCGAAATAGGGGCGGGTGTCCTCGGGCCACTGGTTGGCCTCGGCGAGAAGCATCTTGTCCGGGTAATGCTTGTCGAGATCGGCGCGGATCGCCTTCAGCACGTCATGCGTCTCGGGCAGGTTCTCGTTATTGGTGCCGTCGCGTTCCACGAGATAGGGGATCGCGTCGAGCCGCAGACCGTCCACGCCCATGTCGAGCCAGAAGTGCATGACGCGCAGCACCTCTTTCAGAACCTCCGGGTTGTCGAAGTTCAGATCGGGCTGGTGGCTGAAAAAGCGATGCCAGAAATACTGCCCGGCCACCGGGTCCCAGGTCCAGTTCGATGGCTCAGTGTCGGTGAAGATGATCCGTGTCTCGGACCATTTGTCATCGGTGTCCGACCAGACGTAGAAGTCGCGCTCGGGGCTGCCCGCGGGCGCTTGGCGCGCGCGCTGGAACCACTCGTGCTGGTCCGAGGTGTGGTTGATGACCAGTTCGGTGATCACCCGCAACCCGCGCTTGTGGGCCTCGGCCACGAAGGCGCGGAACTGGTCCATGTCGCCGTATTGCGGATTGATCTCGGTGTATTCCTGAATGTCGTAACCATCGTCGCGCAGCGGCGAGGGGTAGAAGGGCAAAAGCCAGATCGCGGTCGCGCCAAGTTCCTGCACGTGGTCGAGCCGGCTCATCAGCCCGGCGAAATCGCCCATGCCGTCGCCGTTGCTGTCCTGATAGGCCTTGACGTGGAGCTGGTAGATGACCGCGTCCTTGTACCAGTCGCGCTGGTTGTTATCGATCGCGTCCGTCTGGGCGGCGGGGGTGGTTGCGTGGTCTTCCATCAGTCTCTTGCTCCTCCCGGCGGGATCAATCGCCAGATCGCGTAGGGCCGGGTCTCGGGATCGAGCGTCAGCCGATGTTCCTTGCCGTGCCAGGTGAAGTGGTTGCCCTGCACGACGTCCTGCACCTCAAGCGAGGCCTCGTCCGGTAGGCCGAACCGCCACAGCGGCAGATCGAAGGCGAACTCGCGCCCCGCATGGGGATCGAGCAGCACGTGAAACAGCAGGTAGCTGTCGGAGGCCTTGTCGAAGCGACCGTAGCACAGCACTGCGTCGTCATAGGCGTCGAAGAATTCGAGGTTGGTGAAATCGCGCATCGCCGCATGTTTGCGGCGGACGGCGTTCATCAGGCGGATGTCGTCCTTGATATGGCCTTCGCGGTCGAAGTCCCAATCGCGGATCTCGTATTTCTCGCTGTCGAGATACTCCTCCTTGCCCGGCAGGGGTCGCCCCTCGCAGATCTCGAATCCGTTGTAGACGCCGTAGTTGCCCGCAAGCGTTGCCGCTAGGACGAGGCGGATGCGGTGGCTGGCGCGGCCCGAGTCCTGCAAGAAATGCGGGTTGATGTCGGGCGTGTTGACGAAGAAGTTCGGCCGCATGTAGTGGCGGCATTCCTCGGTCGTGAGCTCGGTCAGATACTCGGTCAGTTCGGCCTTGGTGTTGCGCCAAGTGAAATAGCTGTAGCTCTGGTTATAGCCGAGCTTGGCCAGCCGCTTCATCATCTTGGGCCGAGTGAAGGCCTCCGAGAGGAACACCGCACCGGGGTGGCGGGCGCGCACCTCGTCGATGATCCATTCCCAGAAGGGGAACGGCTTGGTGTGTGGGTTGTCGACGCGGAAACACAGCACACCGTGGTCGGCCCAGTAGAGGAACATGTCGCGCACCGCCTCCCAGAAGGCGGCGTTGGGGCGTCCGTCTTCGAGGTAATAGCGGAAGTTGACGATGTCCTCGTATTTCTTGGGCGGGTTCTCGGCATAGGCGATCGAGCCGTCGGGCCGCCATTCGAACCAGTCGGGATGCTGCTTGATCCACGGATGGTCGGGCGAGGCGTTGAGCGCGATGTCGAGCGCGATCTCGAGCCCATGGCCGCGCGCTTCGCGCACCAAAGCGTCGAAATCCTCGATGGTGCCGAGCTCGGAGTGGATCGCCGTGTGACCGCCCTCATCCGAGCCGATGGCATAGGGCGAGCCCACGTCGTCGGGTCCGGGGGTCAGCGTGTTGTTGCGACCCTTGCGGTTGGTGCGCCCGATCGGGTGGATCGGGGTGAAATAGAGCACGTCGAAGCCCAGATCCTGCACGTAAGGGAGCCGGTCGATCACGTCGCGAAACGTGCCATGACGCAGCCCCGGCGCGGCGGACCGCGGGAACATCTCGTACCACGCCGAAAAGGCCGCCGCCTCGCGGTCGGCAAAGACGGCCAGATCGCGCTCGTAGCGGGTGAGACCATAGCGGCGACCGTTACGCAGCATCACCACCAGCGCGTCTTCGTTCATCAGGATGCCCAAGCGCTCTTCGGTGCTGCCATGGTTTGTGGCGTGCACGAGGCTTTCGAGCGCGGCGCGGCCTTCCCCCTCGGGGGCGTGATCGCGGGAGTTGGCGACGAGGCGGTGGCCCATCTCGGCCTCCACGTCGACATTGAGCCCCGCCTCGACCTTCTTGGCCGTGTCCTTGCGCCAGCCGAGGAAGTCGTCCTTCCAGCCGATCAGCGTATAGCGATAGAGTGCGTTCTCGGGCGGGGTGAAACGCCCCTCCCACCGGTCGTTGACCAGAAACTCCATCGGGGTTTCGTGGATCTCATCGGACCCCTGCCGCCACCACAAAAGGGCGGCGCGGATCGTGTCGTGCCCTTCACCGAAAATATTGGCCTGCACCGTAAAGGGGCGTCCCGCCACGCATTTCGCGGCAAACCGTCCGCCATCGATTTCGGGGTCGATCCCTTCGATACAGATGCGCGATGCGGCCAGAACCTGCATCTCGCGCGCGCTGCCTTCGACAGCGTGGCCCGTCTCGGCCGGGCGCAGCCTTTCGTCATGCATGAACCAAGGTCCCTCTTCTTGGTTGTGTTCGCAAGGTCAACCGCGCCGCGCGTCCCTTGTTCCGGGCCGGGGGCAGGATCGCGGCCGGGTCTCGATGTTTTCTCTTGATGCGTGGCGAGGCGCGCCTACCCTAGCGGGGCGTCGCTGCCGCAAGGCGCGGAAGTGGCCGGTTTCATTTGCACAAAGGGCTCCGCCATGCGCTCCACCCCGTTTTTCGCCGTCACCCTCGCCACCGCGCTGGGCGCGGGCACCATCCTCTCGGCCGAGGTCGTCGTCGGCTCCAAGATCGACACCGAGGGCGCGCTCTTGGGCAACATGATCAAGCTGGTGCTCGAAGACGCGGGGCTGGAGGTCGAAGATCGCATCGGCCTCGGGGCCACGCCGATCGTGCGTCAGGCGATCACCGGCGGCGAGATCGACCTTTATCCCGAATACACCGGCAACGGCGCCTTCTTCTTCGATCAGGCGGATTCGGACGTGTGGCGCGACGCGCAAAAGGGCTTTGACGAGGTGTCGCGCCTCGACGCCGAGGCCAACGACATCGTCTGGCTCACGCCTGCGCCCGCCAACAACACATGGGCCATCGCGCTGCGCGCAGAGCTGGCCGAGGAGAACGGCCTCGAGACCATGTCCGACATGGGGCGCTATATCTCCGAAGGCGGCACGGTGACGCTGGCGGCCAGCTCGGAGTTCGTGAACTCCGATGCGGCTCTGCCCGCGTTTCAGGAGGCCTACGGCTTCGAGCTTCCCAATGATCAATTGGTGATCCTGTCGGGCGGTGACACGGCGGCGACGATCCGTGCGGCGGCCGAGCAGATCGACGGGGCCAACGCGGCGATGGTCTATGGCACCGACGGTGCGATCTCCGAGGTCGGCCTCAAGGTGATGGAAGACGACAAGTCGGTGCAACCGGTCTATGAACCCGCCCCGATCATCCGCCGCGAGGCGCTCGAAGAGAACCCCGAGATCGAGGAGCTGTTGAAGCCGGTGTTCGAAGGGCTCGACCTCGAGACGCTGCAATCGCTCAACGCCCGCATCCAGCTTGGCGGCGAGAATGCGGCAGACGTGGCGCGCGATCACCTGACGCAGGCGGGGCTGCTCGACTGATCGGTCGAGGCGGACGAAGATGAAGCAAGCGTCCCGGCGGGCGGCGGCGGTCTATGCGCTGCCCGCGCTCGCCGGTCTGGCGCTGCTGCCGTTTCTGGATTTTCGCGCCAATCGCATCGTCAGCGGCGACGGCGTCATGCTCTGGGCCCCCGAGATCGGATCGCCCGGGGGGGCGGCGGCGCTTGCCGCGTTGATCCTCGGGACTGTCGTGATCGGCGCGCAGGCCGCGCGTTTCGCGTTGGCGCTCGCGGCGCTTGCGCTGCTGCTGTGGCTCGCCGGGCAGGGCGGCACCGCGCTCTCGGCGGAGGCGCCGCAGTTCGCGCGGGTTTCATTGGGTGGCGGGTTCTGGATCGCGGCGGCCTTCTCGGCGCTCGCCGCCGCCGACGCGGCCGCCCGCCTGTCCTTGGGGGCTTTGGCCCGGATCGCGGCGCTGGCGCTGCCGGCGCTGGGCTTCGGGCTGGCGCTGCGTGCGGGGCTGTTCGACGAGCTGTCGATCCTGCGCGAATACACCGCTAACCGCGATGTCTTCGACGCCGCGCTGGGCGGGCATTTGCGGCTGGTGTTGGGCAGCCTGATTCCGGCGCTCCTGATCGGCCTGCCGCTGGGCTGGCTGTGCTTCGTGGGACCGCGCGCCCGCGCGGCGATCCTGCCGGTGCTCAACCTGCTTCAGACCACGCCGAGCATCGCGATGTTCGGCCTGCTCATGGTGCCCTTGGGCGCGCTGTCGCGCGCGGTGCCCACCTTGCGCGACTGGGGCGTGGGCGGCATCGGCGCGGCTCCGGCCATCGTAGCGCTGGCGCTCTACGCGCTGCTGCCGATCGTCGCCAACACCTATGCCGGTCTTACGGGCGTGCCCGAGACGATGCGCGACGCAGGAAGGGGCATGGGCATGTCACGCGCGCGGCTCTTGGCGCGGGTCGAGCTGCCGCTCGCCGCGCCGGTGATCCTGACGGGCATCCGCATCGTGGTGGTGCAGAACATCGGCCTCGCCGCGGTCGCGGCGCTGATCGGCGGCGGCGGCTTTGGCACGCTGGTGTTTCGCGGCATGGGGCAGGCGGCGATGGATCTCGTGCTCCTTGGCACGCTGCCGATCGTGGCCTTGGCAATCCTGGCGAGCCTGATGTTCGACGCCATCATCGAGACGACAAGACGGGGAGGGGCGCGATGATACGGGTCACCGGGCTGACCAAGCGGTTTGACGGGGCCACCGCCGTCGACAGCCTCGACTTCGAGGTTGAGCGCGGCGAGGTGCTGGCGCTCGTCGGCACCTCGGGCTGCGGCAAATCGACGACGCTGCGCATGCTCAACCGCCTGATCGAGCCGGACGAGGGCCGCATCGAGATCGACGGGCGCGACGCGCGCGAGGTTTCGCCCGACGCGTTGCGGCGCGGCATCGGCTACGTGATCCAAGGGGTCGGGCTGTTCCCGCATTGGACCGTGGCGCAGAACATCGGCACCGTGCCGCGCCTGCTGCGCTGGGACAGGGCGCGGGTGCGGGCGCGGGTCGAGGAACTGCTCGAGCTGTTCGGGCTCGACCCGGCGGATTACGCCGACAAATACCCCTCCGAGCTGTCGGGCGGCCAGCAGCAGCGCGTCGGAGTCGCCCGCGCCATGGCGGCCGAGCCCGCGATGCTCCTGATGGACGAACCCTTTGGCGCGCTTGACCCGGTGACGCGCGGCCGCCTGCAGGACGAATTCACCGCGATCCGGCACAGGCGCGGCATCACCGCGATCCTCGTGACGCATGACATGGATGAGGCGTTCCGCCTCGCTGACCGGATCGCGGTGATGGACGCGGGCAAGATCCTGCAGATCGATACACCCGAGCGGCTGCTGCGCGGCCCGCGCGAAGGATTCGTGCGTCAGTTCGTCGGTCTCGACGACCGGGCCTTGCGGATTTTGTCGCTGCATCTCGTGTCCGAACTGGCGCGCCCTGCCGCCGATGCCCCGGCCCCGGCGCAATGGGTCGCCCCCGGCGACACGCTGCGAGAGGCGGCGTCCCGGCTGATCTGGGAGACGGGCGACAGCCTCGCCGTGGTCGAAGACGGTCGCGTGACCGGAGAGGTCCGTGCCGCAGATATCTGGCGCATCGGCGCGAGGGGCGGGGTTTGAGCCGCGCCGCGATCGCCCTCACGGCCGCGCTGGCCCTGTTCGTGACGCTGGTGCTTTGGCCGGGGCTGATGACGCCGCTGCTGCGGCTCGTGGCCGAACCGGGGCAGGCGCTGCTTTACGACCGCCAACCGATCGGCGTGCTTGTGGCATGGCATCTCGCGCTGGTCGGGGCGGCGGGCGTCGTCGCCTCCCTGGCGGGGGTGGCTTTGGGGGTGCTGGTGACGCGCTCGGGCGGGGCCGAATTCATGACGTTAGCGCGCATGGCCTCGAACCTTGGCCAGACCTTTCCGCCCATCGCGGTGCTCGCGGTCGCCGTGCCTCTCCTGGGCTTCGGCTTCGAGCCCACGTTTCTGGCGCTCTGTGCCTATGGGCTGCTGCCAGTGTTCGAAAACACCGTCGCGGGGCTGCACGGCGTGCCTGCACCGGTGCGCGAGGCGGCGCGCGGTATGGGTCTGGCCGGGCCCGCGCGGCTCTGGCGGGTCGAACTGCCGCTTGCCGCACCGGTAATCCTGACCGGGCTGCGGCTCTCGACCGTGGTGAACATCGGCACCGCCACCATCGGCAGCACCGTCGGTGCGGTCGGCCTAGGCGAGGTGATCATCGCCGGTCTTCAGTCTGGCAACACCGCCTTCGTGCTGCAGGGCGCGCTTCTCGTGGCGCTGATGGCGATCTGCGCCGATCTAGCGCTGCGGCAACTCGAGCGGAGCCTGTCCCGCACGGGCTGACGCGGGGTTGATGTCCGAGAGGTTGTCTCAGGGCTGGGTCCGTGCCAGATCATGTGCAAAGGGGCGGTGCGGCCACTCGGCCACCCGCCCCGCAAATTTGCATGGTTGCAGGAACTCCGACCCGGTCCTGCCGATTTGCTTGCCGGAGGCACTGAACATGATTGACAGACGATACTTCCTCGCATCGGGCGCGGCCTTGGGCATTTTCGGCGGCCAGGCCATGGCGCATGAGACCGGCGGCGCAGCGCAGCTCCCCGAAAAGTACCAGCCACGGATCGTGCCGATCCCCGCGACCATGAAGCCCGGCGAGATCCATGTCGACCCGAACCGCTTCGCACTCTACTGGACGATGCCGGGTGGCGAAGCGATGCGCTATTCGGTCGGCGTCGGACGCGAGGGTCTCTACGAGACGGGCGTGTTCCGCATCGGCGCCAAGAAGGAATGGCCAAGCTGGACGCCGACGCCCGACATGATCAAGCGTGAGCCCGAGAAGTACAAGCAGTACGAGGACGGCATGGAAGGCGGCCCCGAGAACCCCTTGGGGGCCCGTGCGCTCTATCTCTTTGAGGGGACGCGCGACACCTATCTGCGGATCCACGGCACCAACGCGCCCTCCACCATCGGCACCGCCGTCTCGAACGGCTGCGCCAGGCTGGTGAACGATCACATCATCGACTTCTATCCCAAGGTGCCGATGGAGACGAAAGTGTTCCTCTACCCCAAGCTCGCCTGACCATCGGCGACGCGCGGCATCGACGCCCCGGCCCCATGGCCGGGGCGTTCGCATGTCCGGGGCAGGAGAGGGGGCAGGGGAGGGGGCAAGAAAATCGCCCGAACGCGAAAAAACCTCTTGCGCCCTCGGTTCCCTCGCCGTAAAAGGCCCCTCACCGGCGACGCAGAGATGCAGCGTTGGTTAGAAATTCCGAAGGGGACGAGGCGGCGCGCCGGACGTTAGGGCGCGGTTGTTTGG